>JAHKLW010000052.1 GCA_020854815.1 Methanofastidiosum sp.
AATAACTCTTTGCAATTACCGGTACTTATATTCTGCAGCAAACAAACGCAAAACCTTGCACTAAAATCATATCTTATTTACTCAGAAAACCCATCCTGAATGTTTGTTCACAACTTCTGTAATTACATGTATTACTAAGGGAAACACGACCATTTTGATCTATATCGTTCACTAAAAACTTCAGCAGTTTACTAATCTTGTTTTTCATCGTTTTTTGGAAGGGCAACGTCTTGTGAAGATGTCAGTTTTGCAATTATAGAATCTTTCAGAGAGGTCGTAAGTGAAGCTGAGATCAGAAACATTAAAAAGAGTTTTATGAACAGGGAAGTTAATGCGTTAAGTAAGAGAATAAACAGGGCAGGGACAATGAAGTACACAATTTGCTCGCGGTAGATCACTGATAAAATCGCTACTAAGAGAAGTAGAGCGCTCGTAATGAACAGTATTATCACCTCCAACAAGCAGAATTACTTCTGCTTTCTCAAATACTCCTTCTGCCTAGAGATAGCAACTTTTATATCTCTATCCTGTTTTTTGTTATCAGACTTAAAACAGGCGCTGAGAAATACCACTCTTTTCCCCTTTTCATCAATTAAAAAGTAGACTCTAATATGCTTCTTGAGACCGTTAGAAAACTCTCTAAACTCATACAACTTATTACCTAGAGCAATCTCCTTAATCTTTGGCTTCTTACCCTTTATCATTTCTAACGGCAAACCCTTTCCTTCCTGGAATTTCTCAATGAAATTGACGATGTTTTCTGCCGTAGATGCGTCTGATTTTGCCAATTCAAGAATGAAATCCCCAATATAAACTCGGCCAATGGCTTCGTCATAAAGGTAAACGGAGTAATCCTTCCATAGAAGCAATTCTTCTGAGCCCTTTGTGGAGCTTACTTGCGTGAATTTCTTGTCTTTCATACCAATCACCTCCAGCAGGTTGTCTGAAGGTAGTATACACCTACTTTGTGGATCTGTATATTACTATAGGATTACTTTTGACATATGTTTCAGTTGCTGTGTTGTCACGGAATTGCGGTATGCCTTTCTAATACAAGATTATATGTGCAATCAGAGGAAAAATAACAAACTAAATTATATTACTAAAATAAATACAAATATTACAAGGAATAAAAAATACAAAGTACTGAGTAATAACAATAAATAATACAAATAAGCAATACAAAAAATAGGGTTAGAAAACTAATTTGAAAAACAAAAACAGTTCAGCGAAATAGCAAAAGTATTAGTTATATACAATGAGTAATAGAAATAAATAAAGGAATAGTAGAACAGAACTAAAAGAAAGGTTATTTTGTTTTAGTAGTTATAGAAAAGAGAAAGATCAAAATAGGTATTGACTAATATTATCATATATGATAATATACTTATGTAAGTGATTCATAAACTAAATCTAGAAGGTGGTGTTATAGATGACAGGATTCGATAAACTGAAGGCCAACTTGATGAAGAACGAGGAATTCGCACGCTTATACAACGAGAGAAAACCATTAAGAAACTTCATAGATGAACTAATCGAGCTCAGAGTTGAGAAGGGTATGACCCAAAAGGATCTAAGCGAGCTCACAGGTATAAGCGTCCCAAATATCTCAAGAATAGAGGCAGGAAAACAGAATCTTTCTTATCAGATGATGTATAAACTCGTCAATGCTCTTGAAGGAAAGATCCTACTAACTGCCCAGGCCGATAATTGCATTAGACTTTCCAATGCGGCTGCGGAGAAACTTCAAGAACTAAGTGATGAGGCTAATACCTCACCAGAAGAATTCCTTATGAACCTTCTACAAAAGGCTTCAGAAGAATCGATAATTGCCTAGCTCGAAAGGACCTGCAAGAGAAAATAGGAGATGGCGAAATAGGTGGAGAAGTATAACGATCTTTTCACTGCTATCAATGCAATAGGCGAAAAACTAGCTTTTACCAGAGATTTACGATCTACCACTCTCGATATTTTCAAGGATCAAATCGATTCTCTAATCCCTCCTACTTGGAAACAAATAATGACAGGAATTCAAGAGCCGTCAATCGTTGCACAAGAAAGCATGGCTTCGCTGATTGATTTGAGCACTACCCAAAATCACATAAGCCTTCTTGCAAAACAGGTCGATCTAATAAACGAGGCCTTTATTAGTCTGCATGATTCCTGGAATCAAATCATAGGACCCTTGACAAGTGTCACTGAAAATCTTAAAGCAAATGTTTACACTGCCTATTTTGATTCAAGTTACAAGCTTTCGCTAGCCAGACAAATGGTACTGGCGATAAACTTTGAGCATTTCAGAGACGACCAGAGTCTACTAAGCAAATTGGGCAACAGTTTAAGGATTTTCAACAATGAGTTGATGCCATCGATAAACCGTTTTTATGAATCTCAGGAATCTGTTCAAAACACCCTTCAATTACCCGCTTTTGTTCTTCCGGAGACATCTCAAGAGGCATTTCTCCACGCATATTGCTTAAGGAACATGACTTCTACAGAAGATTCGTCAGTTGAGGAAGACCAATTAATACAGGTAATAGAGGAAGAAAACGCAGATTGTATAAGCCTCTTAGAATACGTGAACCCTAAACTGATTATACCTTTCAGAGGAGCACATGAAGCCATTCATCAGCAAAACACAGATCGGAAAAGGCATATTCTTTCCTCACTAAGAGAGCTATGGAATAGGTTGCTCCACAAATTAGCCCCAAATAATGAAGTGCTACCGTGGATTCCAATTCCAAATCGTAATGAAGAGTATATTGTAGAAGACAAGCCTACGAGGAAAGCAAGAATCATGTACATATGCAGGAATATCAACAACGGGTCTCTATCAGAATTTGTAGAAGTTGATGTAAAAGCGCTTATAGAGTTTTTTAAAGCACTAAACAGAGTGCACGAATTAGACCCGAGTCTTACAGAAGCACAGTTAAATTCGGTTTTAATTCGAAGTGACTCGGCAATAAAGTACTTAATAAACATTTGGAAGGAAACCCAAGAAAGCGAATAGCGGACAAGACAATACTAGATGCCTCGCTTTAAATATCACGAGCAACCATATATTCGATATCAAATAGGAATTTTTAGGTATCAAGAAACACATTACCTCAGGCTTATATTCGGAAGTCTCAACGGAGCGGGTAAAAGCTCCTAAACTCATATGAAGGGAGTAATCTGCTGTGAAACAGAAGGAAATTAGCAAGGCTATAAACAACTCTATTACTGAAGCTTATGGGATGGACTTTATTGAATTAACTAGACGCTTACCAGACAAAATTTTATTAGAAGTAGGAAAACTCATAGCTAGTACAGATTATGCCGTTCAATTCTTCAAGAACAAACGACACCCGAAGTTTTATCACAACAGAGAAACCTTAGAAAGAGCTGTAAGACGTGGATGGGCTTTGTCTTTTTTTTATAGCGGTGAACGGGTAGCTAATTATTTGGTTAGAAACGAGTACGAAATCAAGCGCCTTCTTCAGAAAAAAGAAGATAAAGAAAAGAAAGACAGCGAGAAAGTTAGCTGAGAAAAGATTAAAAATTTGATTAAACCAGTCTCCCAAGCGTCAGTGATAGTATTCTTCCCAAGGGATAAAAGCAAGAAATTCTAATTCAGACATACATGCCGTACTCCCTTTAACTTCAACATAGAATGCGTCAGGGGTTCCACTAAATGAAAAGTCTTCTATTTCAATGATAGTGTCGTCAATTAACGCATATAGTTTTGAGCGGCCTTTGGATCCACAAAAAACTCCTTTTGCAAAGATATGTTGATACGGAAAAGAAGGAACTCGATACAGTTCCCATCCCGTTAGTCCTTCACACCGTAAAGGGAGTTCCTGACCAGCAGGACTTAGTTTTTTAAGCGTTTCAGTGATAGTTGTCAGGACCTTCTTTTTTAACTTCGGCACATCATTGTGTTCCACCCTCACACCTCCCCAGTCGAATTTCATGTTGGTTTCTCTCACTGCAATTCTAGCGAAAATATTCCTTTTCAAAAAACAATAGTTTCATCAGAACAATAACAAATGGAGTTGTTGGCTTATCAGCAAAACTTATTTGCAATCTAATACGCAGAAACATTCATGAAAAAGATTTCTTAATCCATAATGTGAACTCACGAACGCTATTCACTTTGAGAAGAATCCAGTACAGATTGACTTGATCTATTTAACACAATGTTATTATGTTAAATTCACTAATTCTCCCCTATCCCACTGCCAGTAAAGGCTTCAATCGAATCTCTACCTCCGATGCTATCTCTCTTCAATTTTGTATTTTACTTAATATGTGATAATATCTATTTATGTTAAATTATTGAAT
>JAHKLW010000053.1 GCA_020854815.1 Methanofastidiosum sp.
CTATTATAGGATAGCCTTCTACTGTCCGCCCCCTTTTACCATCATCCAAAAAGCCAAGCAGCTCCCATTCCCGCTTCTGTTTATTTATATCATTAACCAGCCAGGCAACTTCCCTGCCAAATCCCCCTGCGCCAATAATAATTAAAGGTTTAATATTACCCTGCTTCATAGTCTATCAATCCTTTAAATCAGTAAATTTAAGCCCTACTGGCTGCCGCCTCATTTATGGACTCTGTAAGATTCATAAATTGATTACATTATGCACCGTCTTTCACCTATTCTATTAAACCCACATTCAAACTCCTATTCGCCAATCATTTTCCAAAATGATCTTCTAATATTTTTACCGATCTGGAAACATCAAATTTCTCTTCCAGGTATCTTCTACCGTTTTTCCCCATTTGGATGCACAATTCTTTATTTTCGCATAAGTTTTTTACCTGTTCGGTAAAGCCAATCTTTTCTCCTGAATAAGCCCACAAACCGCACTGAGCTTCGTTCAATAGTTCCTTTATATCAGAAGCTTTATCAGTCACCGCCAATATAGGTAAAGCCATATCCATATATGCCAAGGTTCTGGATGGATAGTTTGGCACGGTAAATCTCTTATCGAGTGAAACCAGGCCCACATCACATTCTAAAATCAAGTTGTCGTAGTCGTCTTTTGGTAAACGCTGCAGGAGCAATACATTTTCTAATTTAAGTCGTTTAATCTTTGCTTCGATATTTTTTCGTTCGGTTCCATCTCCCACGATTAAAAAAAATGCCTCATAATAGTTTTGAAGGTCTGCTATACAATCAATTAAAAACTCTAGCCCCTGAGGAATACCCAAATTACCTCCAAAAACAAATATGGTTTTATCAATAGGTAGTCTTAGTTTTTTTCGCGCAACATAGTTTATAGGCTTTGGCTTTTGTGGAAGTACCTTAATGGTGTTAGGAAACAGTTCTATTTTTTCCTTTTTTAGATATTTATTATGCTTTAATAGATAATCAATATTCGCCTGTGACATACAACCTATATGGTCAGAAAGTTTATATAGGTTCTCTTCTTTTCTCCGCAACACCTTATATATAATACCTCTTTTATTAATTAACCCTAGATCTACTGCACCTTGTGGCAGGATATCTTTGAGCATGAGATAGGATTGACATTTATACACTTTCTTGCAGAATTTTGCAACATTTGCAAAAGTCACAGGTGGCGTTGAATACAAAACAACATCAAAGTTTTTTGATAATAAATGTTTCTTAATAGCAGATATTAGCAAAGGCTCAATTTTAAGAGTAGTAATACCCTTTTTAATAAAACTCACTCCAAACTGGTCTCCTACTCTTACCCTTAAAACTTCAATACCATTTTCAAGTGCAAGGCCGGTCTTATCAATACTTCTGGCCTCATCTGCAACTACTACAGTTATGTTATGACCCTGTTGTTTTAATTCTCTTACCAGCATTGTATATAGATTGTCGTTTTGATCTCCCTGAGGATATAAAATTGAAAGGTATAGAATATTCATGTAATCATATTTCCATTCAATATTATTAGACGAACTGGAATCCAGAGATTATCCATATTGAATTAATAAACAATATCTCTTATTAACACAAAACTCTCCGCTGCCTTAACGTTTATCGTACTACCTCTTAATTCAGCCAAAGCTTTCATTGCCTGTATTGATCGTTGCTCAGGAAATTCTTTTAGCTGCGAACTGTATATACTCATTGCCTGAAGCTTTTGTTCCAATTCTTCCGATATATTCACAAAGACATTGGGTGCAAATGCTGGAGCAAGATAAGGCGCATTCCAAAATGTTTCGGATAACGTTTCATAAGCTAACACTTTCCTAGGCACGCTACTTCCAACCGGTCTTGATGCAACCAGTGCGGATAAAAACACCAGTTGGTGGTCATTATGAATATCCCCTACAAATGGAACAAACAATAATTGCGGCTTAATCTTATCCATAACTCCACATATTGCACAATTTAGGTCTGAATGGGCAACTTGGTCGAGCATTGCGGCTGGAAAAGCCTCTAGAAACACCGTATCTTTTACACCTAGATACTGATGTGCTTCTCGTGCTTGAGTTCTTCCTTTCTCGACTAATTCATGTTCAAACATCGGTGGATAACCCTTCGTTACAATTACCACGGTTACTTCCCATTCATGCTTTACTAACTTTGAAATTGTCCCACCAACGCCAAGAATCTCGTCATCAGGATGTGGAGCAATAATCATTGCACTTCGCACTTATACCCCGTCTTTCTGTAATTTATTTAGTAAACGTCTGAATCACCCATGGTTAGATACCAACTATCCTTTTCATAAAAGATATTCATATCACTGATTTGGCCTTTAAATAACCCACCAAAATGGGTCACCTCGTTTGTTTTTTCAAACCCCATTTCCAGCAGCATTTTCAATTTTTCAGAACCAAGGGATGACCAAATAGTAAATATAAATACGTTTCTATTAAAATAGTATCTGATAACTTCCAACAGCAGTTGTTCTGCATAACTATTGGTTCTGGCAATCATATCAACAAACTGACATTCAACTCCATTTTCCGTAGCATACATACTAGTTACGCAATATGCTACCAATTCTTGGTTATGATAGCAGTTAAAAATATAATATTTATTAATAGGATGATATAAATATCGCCACTTTAAGTACTGCAAATTGCGTTCAACCATAATTTTGTTGTCATAAAACCTGCTAATTAGTGTATTATGTTCTAATGTAAAAGTATCGCATATGGAAACCACGCAACTGCCTTTTGGTTTGCTATGCGGTATTATACACCGAAGTTTTATAATATCATTAATAGCTGTCCAATTCAGCTTGCTTGTAAAGCCTTTAAAAGAACTATTATTTGGAAATCCAAACACACACTTGTAGCCCTCTTCCCATAATTTTTCATATAGTTTAGAAGCTAAATAAGTGAAAATATTTCTTCTTTGCCAATTTGGATGAACCATTGTGGTCAGTGACAAAGCAGCAGGTAATGTTTCACTTTTGAATGCAATATTTACCGGAGACACCGCATAATGCCCGACTAAAATGTCATTTTCCCAAGCTAGCAATATTAGCTGATCTGCTCTCTCCAGCTGCTGAAATCTCCATCGCCAATAATTTTGCGACATAGGACGTTTAAATGAACTTTGAAATAATGATAATATATGTCTTTTATCTCCATGCTTGTAGAAAGATACTTCCATTTATTTCTACTCCTGCATATTAATATTCTATTTTAGTCATCTTTAATATCAGAGCTTGCTGCTGCCTCAACTCTAACTTGATCAAAGTAAGCAGGTCTACCCAGCATCATTACTAACGGTGTTTTTAATATTATTAAAATATCCAAGCCAATACTAAAATTCTCAACATACCATAAGTCCATGGCTATTCGTTCATCCCAGCTAGAATTGTGCCCTTCATTTATAGCAGTCCATCCAGTTACTCCCGGTTTCATCGATAGACGCCTAAACTGATTATTATCATATTGCTCAACTTGGCTCAATAGAGTGGGTCTTGGTCCCACTACACTCATTTCCCCCTTTAAAATGTTGAAAAATTGTGGTAGTTCATCAAGCCCTGTTGACCGAAGCCATGCTCCAATTTTCAGAATTCTATCTATATCAGATACATCCATGCTATCTGTTGCCAGTCTCATAGTTCTAAACTTATAGATGTTAAAAGCCTTGCCATTTAACCCGGCTCGTTCTTGAACAAAAAGTACCGGTAGTCCATCTTCAATAATAATCAATATAGGCACGATTACAAAAAGCGGAGAGAATACCGGTAAGGCAACTATAGAAACAACTATATCAATAAATCGCTTAATTAATAATTTTATCATTTTATCAACTACTTTCATTTCTTGCGAATGGTCAAACGGTTTACAAAGGTAAATGAAGTCTCTTTTTTACTAATTATCTATAATACTTCTGCATAGTCACATAATTTCGATACATCATATCCACCAGTTCCTCCCAGGCAGGTGGCTTGTACCCTGTAGCCTCCCTAAATCGGGAAGAATCCAGCGACCGGTCATTGAATATATCATCAAATGGCTTAATCTCTATTTCCTTGGAATAGCGCTTGGCAACCAGCTTTAACAGATCATACTTGGAAATAGGCTCAGCAGATACATGATATAGTCCGCTCAACTGGGGATTAGGAAGAACATAATCCTTAATCACCCGGGCAAACTCCGCCGTAGGAATTCCTGAATAAATAGCCCGAGTAAATCCGTTTATCGTGCCTTCCTGAGCCAGAAACCATTCAATCAATCCCAGCTTGCCTTTCAGCTCATGCCCAATTATTGAAGTTCGCAAGGTAACACAATGCGGATACTCTACCTCCCCCAGAAATTTGGATCTTCCATACAGGTCGGTAGCATCAGAAGGGTCATTCTCGGTGTAATTGCCTTTACTGCCATTAAAAACACAGTCTGTACTAACCTGAATCATCCGCGCACCGGCAGTACGGCAAACCAAAGATACCCGATGAGGAAGCAAAGAATTAGAGGTAATAGCTGACAGTGGGTCATTGGCAAGGGGCAATTGTTTAATCAAACCTATACAATTAATAACGATATCCGGTTGAATGGATGCCATAGCCCGAATAACCGTATCAAAATTATCTGCATCAACATTAACTCTAATCTTTTGCCTTAACTCAGGTGGAAACCACTGCTCCAAATTATTATCGCTGCGTGCTGTGGCATAGACATCAAAATCGGTACATTTGGATAGTTCATAAAAGAGGCCATGACCTATCATGCCGGTTCCACCAAGAATGAGAAGCTTCTTCCTCTTCATTTAATCTTCTCCCCTTTTTTAAAATCCTTCTAAACATGCATTCACAACTAATAAATATTTCACTATGAGAACCTATTGTGTAGCCTACTCCTCCGGTTATTAGTCTGGGCATTTAGATTTACCTCAAATTCCAGCTATGATTATGAATTTTTTAAGAAGCAGCACCCTCATTAATACCATAATACATCTTCTCGTAAATACTTCACATAATCGCCATAAAGACAGTTCTTTATTCTTTAAGCAATCATCAGCGGTATCAGCTTATTCTGCTCGAATGAAGTGATAATTATCCTTAATCATCTATTGATTTTATCAATTGAAAAGCTTCTGCATACCTCCTTAATCTCATGTTATAAGTGAGGTTCTTTTTAAAATATGCTCCTCGAAAACCAAGGTCTGGAATAATCATACCTACTCCATTTTCTGGTTAGCTTTAATATAATCTTCCATATGGCCAATATCCATCCAGTATTCCCTGATCGGGAAGGCATATAGATCATAGTCTTTTTCTTTTAGCAAAGCGAACAACTCGGGCATATCATATTTTTTATCGTCTGGTATGTATTGCAGAGCCTGTGCGTCTAATACATATATGCCGGCATTAATGAAGAAGCTTTCTTTGGGTTTCTCTTGTATATTTACAATCCTGTTCATATTTATATTGACTGTTCCGAAGGGGATTTCCATCGTATATTCACGGACACACATTGTCGCAAAAGCATTATTTTCATGATGAAAATCGAGTAAACTTTTATAATTGATATCAGTCATAATATCGCCATTCATGACAAACAATGGTTTATCCACCTGATTTTTAATCAGGGAAAGAGCTCCAGCCGTTCCCATTTTAAACGTCTCCTGTATATAAGAAATGTTAATGCCCCATTTTTCTCCGTTACCGAAATACTTTTTAATCATATCAGCTTTATAATTTACCGAAAAATAAAAATTGATAAAACCGTACGATTTGAATTTTTCTATAATTCTCTCCAAAATCGGTTTTTTACCAACCTTCAACAAAGGTTTGGGGCACTCATCTGTTAAAGGATACAGTCTGGTTCCCAATCCACCCGCCATTAAAATTACCGGATTATCGATAATCTTAAATTCTTTTTCATCCAACAAGATGATATCCATCAGTTTATGATTTGAATCCAGAACAGGCAAATGCTTTCTCTTCAGTTTTCTTAAAAGCATTTCTCCCAACTCTCTTGGTTCATCAATCAGAATTGAGATATAGTTTCTGTTCATTACATCATAAACTGGGGTTTCTAAATTTACCCCCCTCAATAATGCTTTCCTGACATCCCCATCTGTAAGCACCCCGAGAAGAATCTCTTGTTCGTCAGTTATAAAGATGACACCATATCCGCCCTCATCCATATATTTCAATGCTTTAATCAAACTTGTATTTTCTTTCATGATTAATTTGGAATAATAATTCATTCCTCGGCCCCCTGAAAAATTATTAAATAAATATCAACTAAATCAGTCAATTTTGCTGATTGTTTTTATAAAGAAACTCGCCAAACGAAAAATCGATTGGATTATCGATGTCTATCGACCTTTCCGGGGGCATGATATATGGATATGTTTTGTTGGAATAATAACTACGGGTATTCTTTAAAAATAGGTATTTAAAAATGAAAATTGCCCCATTAGGTATAAAGGCTTGAAGGTAATCCTGGCGGTTTTTAACGTCCCCTTTTATTAGATTATCATATGCACGAAGCCTGCCTGATTCATCAATATATCTAAACCACGCCGGAGGATGAAGGGCTTCACTGACAGATATTATTGAATCCGCGTCATTTTGCTTAAAGATTTTATATGCTTCATCAATATCCTCTTGCGTACGCAAGGGTGATGTAGGTTGAAGAACCATAAAACTTTCAATCTCGATTCCCTCGGTTTCCATTAATCTTTCACACGTATAAATATATGTATCTAAAGCCAATGCAGTATCTGAAGCCAGATGATTTGGCCGCATAAACGGGATTTCTGCCCCTTCCCGTCTCACAATCTCTGCGATCTGATCTGAATCAGTGGAAACGATGATCCTAGAAACGCTTTCAGCCAGTTTGGCAGCCCGAATTGTATAGACAATCAAGGGAACGCCGCAAAATAATTTGATATTTTTATTGGGAACACCTTTGGAGCCACCCCGTGCAGGAATGATTGCAATCATACCAAATCCTCCATCTGAATAACTTTGTCATACTCAATATCGTGCTTGGTCGTTCTTCCCAAAACAAAGTTCAAATATTGAGGTTCTATTCCGGTTCCCGGTCTTTTTAATGTAAGGTCTTCCCTTTTGATAATTGCTCCAGCCGGTATAAAACGGGCAGCCACAAAGCTGCGTCTGAACGCCGGTTTTTTCATCTGTTCCTCTTTAGAAACTTCTCTTCTATAAGTCCCTAAAGCATGGTTGACCCGTTGCGAACCGTTTACAATGATCTTCATTTCTTCCATGGTAGCGGAAACTTTATGATCCCAGCCATCCATATTTTTATCAAGTGTATAATGCTTTTCAATGACGCATGCACCTTTGGCCACAGCCGCTAGAGGAATTTCAAATCCGATGGTGTGGTCGGAAAAACCCACCGGATACTCCGGATAATTTAATCGAAGCATATCCATGTTATTCAGATTCACTTCACGATCATCGGGAGGATAAACGGAAACACAATGCAGGAGAATAATTTGTCCGTTCCCGGCACTTTCGATTACGCGAATTG
This sequence comes from Methanofastidiosum sp., assembly GCA_020854815.1. Taxonomy (NCBI): domain Archaea; kingdom Methanobacteriati; phylum Methanobacteriota; class Candidatus Methanofastidiosia; order Candidatus Methanofastidiosales; family Candidatus Methanofastidiosaceae; genus Candidatus Methanofastidiosum; species Methanofastidiosum sp. Next base: position 7,569 of record JAHKLW010000053.1, read on the forward strand.
CCTGGTCAATTTCTGACAGTGTACTTAACCCGGTTGATAACATCACGGGCAAATTTTTTCTGGCAATATAATCCAAAAAGGGATAGTTATTTAGATCCATGGAGGCTACTTTTATAAACGACACCTTTAAATGTTCAACCAGAAAATCCACTTCTTTTTCAGAAAAGGGTGTACTGGCAAAATCTACTCCCACTTTCAGGCAATAATTTCTCATTCCCATTAATTCAGCCTCTGAGAAACTATATTCTTCAATAATGCTCTCCAGGGTATAATCCTCACGGTTGCGGTAGTCATCCGTCAGGAAATAGTTTTCCTCATAAACCTGTTTGGCAAAGATGCTGTCTTTCGTCCATGATTGAAATTTTACGCAATGACAACCACATTCTACAGCTTGATCAATCATTTGACGAGCCAATTCCATTTGACCGTTGTGATTTGCCCCTAATTCAGCAATTATGTAAGGTGATTCAAAATTCGCAATTATTCTCTGTCCAATTTTCATAAATCCAACTCCTCCGCTAATTTGATTGCTTCCCACCATAACGGATATGAAGGAGCAAAAGTCCGCACTGCCCGACAATACTTTTCCCTAAATCCTACATTGTCTAAATCTGTCAATAAGCGCTGATATTGTTTTGCATAATCATAATAGTCCTCCTTATACCTGGCAAGGATCTGATAATGATAGCATTTAATTCTCACACCCCGAATAATCTGTTCTTCCGAGTAATTCTGGGGTGCGGCAATATTGTTGGTATGCTGACGATAATAGGTTTTAGTTCTCTTGGTAAATACACATGTATTTAGATGCAACAGTGCCAATGAATAGAGCATCCAGTCTAATGCAACGATATCATCCGGAATCATATCAATATAAGGTATAATATGAGCTAGTCTGGCTCCAGTATTCGACATCCCCATAATATTACCATACCATAAATGATCTGCAGATATTTCCTGTCCTTCATAAAATCGGGAGGATGCCATCGGTATCATTCCGAATAGGTTGGCCCCAAATAAGACAAGTTCATTGCATACCAGATCATAAGTATTCAATAATTCCTTGCAAATCTTAATTCTCTGCCAATCAAAATAATCATCAGAATCAGCAAAAACCACATAATCATAGTCTTCTGCTGCCAGCCACCTTATCGCTTGTTTTCGAATACCCACAAAAGAGCCTTCAAAATACAAAACCCTGCTACGAATGCTGAAATGGCTCAAACAATCCTGCAATTGGTAAAATCCATCATCTACAAGGACAAGATCAAAATCATTATCTGTCTGACTCTGCAAGGAAATTAAAAAATCATGGATATAAGGTTCAACTCCTTGGTACACAACAGTTAACACAGCTGTTTTCATAAACCACCTCATCAGTTTCCATCGTCGACCCGTTTTAATAGTAATACTTTGGTCAGATAGAGGTTCTTTCCTTGGCCGGCACTCCCATTACGATGGCATCACTCCGAACAGACTCTACAACTACTGCCCCTGCTCCTATTTGAACGTTTTGACCAATGACTAATTTATCATACAAAGATTTACCCGGCAGAATCGAAGCATTCGTCCCAATAAAAGTATTGGCCCCGATAGACACATTGCCGGAAACATTTACTCCAGGAGACAGGTTCACATAATTACCTATGATGCAATCATGGCCAATTGTTGAATTCAGATTAAATATATTAAAATTACCAATTTCTATATTACACGTAAATCTAACACCTGCTGCGACAATATTGCCAACGCTTTTATTGATTCGCATCCATTGCTTGACTCCAAATGTCGCAGAAGGATGAATAACATTGACATAATCCAAGTCCGGATACTTTTGTGCAATTTGTCTCCGGATATGATTGGCTCCTATGCCAATTATAAAGCTATAATTTTCAGATCTTAATTGTTCCAGGTTTTTCTCGGCAAGCACTTTATAATCGTGATAAACGTCAGACTGGGTATTGCCATTAATTAAAATAATATTATCATAACCCATGGCCTCGCAGATATCCGCTACTTCCCGAGCAAATCCTGATGCACCCAATATCCCAATACTCTTCATCTTACCCTCATCACTTCCAAATAAATTATCTTTCAACCCATTTATTAAATATTCTTGAGAGCATTTACCACTTTATCTATTTGCTCCACAGAAAGATTAGTGCTGCAAGGAATATTTACGATCCTATTATAGTATCCGGGAGCGGTTTCGATCTTGTAAGTTTGATTATGCAAGTACGGCCTTTGCTCATGAACAAGTTTCCAAATGGGACGAGTTTGTATACTCTCATTGGCCAGGCTTTGCATGATGTTTTCCTTTGAATATCGGTTAATATCCTCAATATATAAAGAATAAAACCAATAGTTCGGTCTTATTTCCTTACAAAAATTTAATAGTCGGAAACCTTTCATTTCATTTTCTATGGCCTTTTTATATATGTTATAGTTTTTTTTCTTTATTAACAAGAAATCTTCAAGTTGTTGCAACTGAGCAACACCTACGGCAGCTTGAAGATTCGTCATGCGGTAATTATAGCCGACTTCGTTATGAATAAATTGAATGGCATCATCCTTGGCCTGGGTAGAAAGATACTTGGCTTTATGTATTGTATGTTCATCCGTTGAAATCATCATTCCCCCACCACCGGTAGTAATGATTTTATTGCCGTTAAACGAATACACACCTATATCACCAATTGTCCCTGCATATTTGCCTTTATATCTGCCATCTGTATAGTAACTTCCCAGTGCCTCGGTCGCATCCTCAATCACTTTAAGATTATATTTTCCTGCAATATCCATAAGTGTGGACATATCGGCCATATTGCCAAAAATGTGCGCCACTATAACAGCCTTTATAGGTCTGCCGGTGGATTTGTTGATCAGCTTATTGTCAATAAAATCGCACTCATGCTGGCAAAATGCTTTCAGTTTCAATATATCCATGCATAAAGTGTCATCACAATCCATAAAAATGGGGTGTGCATGCTGATATTTTACTGGATTTACCGCAGCAATGAATGTCAAGGTAGGAACGATGACTTCATCATCTGCTTCGATTCCCGACAGAACTAAAGCCAGATGTAATCCTGCTGTACCGCTTTGACAGGCAACCGCCGTTTTAACATTCAGATAGTCAGCAAATTCTTTTTCAAATCTGTCAATATAGGCTCCACCGGTGGAAACCCATTCTTTTTCAACTGCATCTATAATATATTTCAGTTCATTTCCTTTAAGATTCGGAACTGAAAGTGGTATGAATTCACCCAAGAAAACACCTCCTCAATTATATGTTATAGATGTTGGCTTTGTATCGAGTGAGATTCTGTTTAAAAAATGCAATGGTTTCAGCCAAGCCTTCTTTTAGGCTATATCGAGGTTCCCAATTGGTAAGCCTCTTAATTTTTTCATTGGAACCCAGAAGCCGATTAACCTCGCTTTTTTTCGGTCGTAAACGTTGTTCATCACAAATTATTCTGGCATCAGGGTTAATTTGATTTATTAACTCCTGTGCTAGTTGCCCAATTGAGATCTCGTGCTGTGTCGCTATATTAATCTCATGTCCTATAGTTTTATCAGAATTAGCTATATCAACAAAACCCTGGACGGTATCTTTTACGTAATTAAAATCTCTGGTTGGAGTAAGTAAACCCAACTTTATTTCTTCCATGCCTGATAATAGTTGGGTTATAATTGTTGGAATTACTGCTCGCGCTGATTGGCGGGGGCCATACGTGTTAAATGGTCTTACTATAGTAATAGGCATTTCAAAGCTGCGATAAAAACTCTCTGCTAATCTATCAGCACCTATTTTTGTTGCAGAATATGGAGATTGTCCTTGAAATGGATGATTCTCATCAATAGGCACATACTGTGCAGTACCATATACTTCTGATGTTGAGGTAACCAAAACCCTTTTAGTTCCCAAATCCTTGGCTGCCTGCAGAATATTTAGCATACCCTTAATGTTGGTATCAACATAGGAATCTGGTGAATGATAACTAAATGGAATTGCGATTAAAGCTGCAAGGTGAAAAACCTCATCCACATTTTTCATTGTTTCACGGACGCCATTAGGGTCGCGAATATCCCCCGTAAAAACTTCGATTTCATCCAATAAATGTTTAGGTAATGTATCAAGCCATCCCCAACTATTAAATGAATTATAAAAAACAAAAGCTTTTACCTGCTTGCCTTGATGTACCATTTCTTCTGCAAGGTGACTTCCTATGAAGCCATCCGCTCCAGTGACTAATGTTTTCATTTTGTCCTCCTGTTTATGTTATAAGCAGATTATTCAACAATTAAGTTCTTCTCCTCGGTAGCATCGATCATAAACATTGCAAACAATTTGGCCAAAAAATAAGTTGTACTTTTCCCTGTATTTTTTAAAAGTCATCTTATAAATTTGCTTTGTTTTGTGGCTATTGGGAGCTAAATATTAACACAGGTTGCTAGCTAATCCTAAATGGATTATAAGTACTATTGTTTTTATGGGAAGCAAACCAAGGGGTATTAATAATTTGATCAAACCTTTTTTTGTTGCGATATTTAACTACAGTAGCTGGATTCCCAGCTACTACTGCAAATGGTGGGACATATTTCGTTACCACAGCCCCAGCAGCAACAACAGATCCTTTCCCCAAGGTTACTCCCGGTAAAATAATAGTGTTTAATGCTATCCAACAATAATCTTCAATTACCACATTTTTTAATTCGTTTCGGTCGTCATATGGTTTAGTATTCTCCTTACCCATTCAGCAATGAGCCAAATTGGTATCTCATGCTAAATACATCACTTTTGCATGTTGGCCCGTCAGATTAACCTCGTTCTTGGTAACTATAGTACATATAAGCTATTCTATTGTTCTTCATTATAAAATCTTAAATTTGTTACACTTGTGTTTTCATTTCTACTCGTATTAATGCTATAAACGACCATCTTTTATTATCAAGTACAAATTTTGGCATTCATACTATCCGTGTTAAGTCTCCATGCACATCCAATAAATATCCACAAAGTAGTGTAATTAAACAAAACAGCTCCCGTCAAAGATGAAATCAAAATTCCCCAAAAGATTAAAACAAAGAACCAACTTTCTTTCGGCAAGGTTTTTTTATTTACTTTATTTAATAACATAATCCCCGTTTTGATAAAGAAGAGATAAACTATCAGTGGCAAAAGCACACCGCCAATTAGTAAATAGCTAAGCGGAGTAAAATGTGAATAATGTCGATAAAAGCCTTCAAATACCATTACCTTACTTCCGAAGCCTGAGCCAAAAATAAAGTTTCCGAAATACTGTGAAATATATGAAAATACTGCAATAATTTCGCTAGTTCTTCCCGCAGACGCACTTTCTAGATCGCCTTCTACAAACAATTGTGTGAATGTATATATTATTCTATTTAGAATATCCGCATCAAGTAATACTGGAATAATAACAATGCTCAACAGTGCTATTGTTAATATAATTTTAAATTTTTTTATAATATTTCCTTTTAATAAGATTATATAAATCAAAAAATATACTATTACTACAAGAATCCCTATTCTTTTTCCTGCTACAATAGTACCCAATAAGCCCAGGGCAGAAAATAGCACTTTTGCTTCGGTTACCAGAAAATATGGCATGGCCATTGTATAATTCCACATTCCCACAGCATTATAAACTGCATTTCCCGAAACATAACCTAATCTAAATATAAACGTTGCAACTATTCCTGTAAATAAGGTCATATAAAATATTCTTTTCATTTTTAATTGGATCTTTGGTTCCAATAAATAAACTTCAATAAAATACCAGCCAAACGACATTGCAAAAATCGGCATTATAACAGTATAAATATGCACAATAAACTCTTTTCCGAAATTACCTTGTATTAATCCCAAAATCATCCCTATTGGCATCAAAATAGCAAAAGCAACAGATACAATGTTAAATTTCACATTCTTATTTAAAATAATGTGGAATGCCAAGACCCAAGCAAAAGTAATTAAATAAATATAACGCATATAATAATTGGGATTATCGATTAGTCCCATACCAAGTCCTAATGCCGCTAACAAAGGGCTCAACAGCATGTCAATTAAAAATAACAACAAGAATCCATCGAAAAAAAATGTTCGCTTACAGATAATCATTATCGCAATTCTCTTCCCCCCGTGTTTATTTTTATCACTAGGAACTGAATATTATTTCTATTACTATCACCCTACTAAACTTCATAACCCCCTCAACATATCAAGTTTTATATCCATTTTTGCAAGAGAAGAAGTGTAAACTCCCTGTGTATACACAAATCGCAAAGATTATTTTAAATGTTAAATCCATAACCCCTCCCAATGGTGGAATAATAATGATATTTCTAACAGAAAATAACACAAGTCCCATTGTCAAGGCAGAAATTGTTACTATTAAAATTTTCACAAGCAATTCCTTATTGAATATCTCTTCATTTTTGTAGTTTATGATGGCTAGAAGTATGACTGCCATAACAATCTGCATCGCAGATGTAGACAAAGACAATCCAAGTAGTTCCAATGGTTTGTATAGCCAAAAACTTAACATAATCATTGTTAAAACGCCTGCAAATGCAGCCATCATTGGCGTTTTGGTATCTTTCATAGAGTAAAAAAACCTACTGGATAGTTCATAAAAAGCGTATGCTATTATTCCTATAGAATAGCCACATAATGCCTGAGCTGTCATAGCTGTATTATCGGCAGTAAATAACCCTCTCTCAAATAGCGCTGCGCTAATTGGTGCTGCTAGAAGAATGAGCCCAACCAACGCAGGTAGTAGAAGAATGCTAGCCAGTAAAATACCTTGTCTAAAAATTGCAATTGCCATTTCCATTGATTTTTTACTTAGGGCTTCTGCCAAACGCGGATAAATAACTGTAGCGATACTAAGAGAAACAGTCATATTTATCATCATCACTATGCTATTCGCGTAGTTTAAAGCCGAAATACTGCCCACGGTCAGTTGGGAGGCTAAACCTCTGTTTACCATAATTCCAATCTGCTGAGCAAGATAATTAAATACAGCTAGTAAAGCTAATGAAAAAAATGAAATTAAATTTGGATCTTTTAAGTTCCAGTATAATCTCAACCTAAATCCATTTCTTACTAGGGCCGGAACCATCCATAACATCTGAATCACGTAAGTAATTACGGTCATCATCATTAAAGTAGATACATTGGCGAAATTCCTAACAACAATAAAATACCCAACCAATACTACAGTTCCTATTGAGGCTGCTATCATCGGAGAATAAAAGCAATTCTTGTAATTCAAATATTGCGTAAATAAAGCTGCTGCAACTATCGCATTTATCTTAATAAAGCCAATTTGAAATAAGTTTGCGGATAATCTAACAGTGGCTTCATCAAAGCCCGGTGCCAGAACCTTTATTACAGGCACAGCGAATACATAAACTATTCCTGCAGACACAAATGCGATTATCATTAAAGTCCAAAAAACATTTGAAAAGAACTGTTCTTGTTCTTCTTCACCTTTTTCAGAAGCTATACTTGCTAAAACAGGAATAAGTGAAGATCCTATAGCTATACCAGCAATACCAGTAATTATACTGGCTGCCAGAATAGCTATATTGTAGGCGTCGGTAGATTGATTCATCCCAATGTAAGCAGCCATCAGTATTTCACGAAATAAGCCAAGTATTTTAACAGCTAATGTAATTAAAAAAAGTACTGATGCAGTTTTTGCAAAGCTTAAACCTGCTATATCGATTTTCTTAAACAACTATTTTCTCCTGCATAAATGCGTTCATGTAGTCTTTAAAATTTCTGCTCATAGATTCAATGTCACTTTTATCTATTGTTTTGTCATTGTAGAAGTCTGCCTTAAATAAACCCTGTAAAATATCATGAATAAACTGCTCCTGTGAATAAGTTTGCAGTTTTAGTCTTATAGCCTCATCATTAATTTGAGATATTTTAAATATGTTAGGATGCAAATCAGAATAATAATTTTTAGTAACTGTCAATACTCTCTTGCCCCTAAGTAATGCCTCCACCCCCACAGACCCTGTAAATACGAGTACATTCTGAACTATATTTAATAATCTGTTACTGGATTCATATGGATGTATCAAAGTTACATTATTGTAGTCTTTTAATCTTTCATAAAAATCAATGCGCCTACGCAAGTACATGGCAGGATGTTCTTTTATTAGCAACTGAATGTGTGCTGGCGTTTGCGTTGCTAATTCCAGAATTGTTTCCTCTTGTAAAGCAAATCTTGGATTATCAGCCCAATAATCTACTGTCGCCTCCGGTGAAAAATGTAACGGTATATATACCGCATTTTCATCAATATGTGATGGCAAATTTTCAAGTGTGCGGAAATACTTCTTATCATCTTTGAAAATGACCGAAGAAAACGACCAATTTCTTGGAAGTGTTGTATTGTAATGATAATTGTGTGGATCACGTTCAATATTTCTTTTCAAAGGAAAATATAAATTCTTTTTAAGCAGTTCCCGAAAATAGAAATAATACATCTCTTTGGTGCTTTTAGGTCTATTCAATTTAAAATCTGGTTTGAAACTCTCTTGCATTATTTGCTTCAATGATAAACTTACTTCTTCATTTGTTACAACACGAGGCATTTTACGTAATTCACCTCGTGCAGAAATACGGCAATAACCACTAAAAAAATGTCTTACAAAAGATATATAAGGTATCTTCCTTTCAACTGCAATTCTTTCAAGCACATCCTGGGTATAATTATCAATTAACCCTCCCATAACAATATCAATATCATGACTTGAAAAATATTTATATAAACCATACGCTAAGTTATTAACTAATCCATCTGCCATATCACTCTGAAAAAGTCTCAGAAAACGGCAGCGCATTCGTATATCACGCATAATCTCATCCGAAAAATACTGTTCTTTGTAAGCAAGTTGATAAATATAATCACCAAACCATATGTCGCCGTTATGTTTAAAATCAGATACAGTTACTATATTAGCATGGGGGTAAGCTGTTTTTACTAACTTTAAATAAAAATCAGTTGTTGCTGGTCTAACGTAAACTAATATGTTCATCATTCTATAATTCCCCCCACACCACTTTATCAATTATCTTCGTATAACTCTGAATGATCTTAACTACCTTAACTGATACATTTGTATCTATAATAGCCAGGTGCTAGAACCGTTGGTTCGTGGTACTCCTGCATTGCTCTGGCAAGTTTAATCGCCTGTTCGACATCTGTTCTGGTTATTCCGCCAATTACAACTTTTCCCTTATCAAGAACCTCCGGTCTCTCAGTTGGGATATCAGTGGGATTCCGGCGAAACCCAAGCTAGCACTTTTCTCCTAGAGAGCTCCGCTGTCAGACAGAATACAGAATGTATTCTTTTTTGGAGTTTGTTATAATCCAAAAGGCTGCATGCTCTGTACCAATGGATGAATCTTAAAATCCCGCTTTTGACAACACCTTGATTAATAGTTCCCCCAAACAACTCTATTCACATAATCCGAATAAGACAGGATTATTCTCAGAACCTTATCAGCTACATTGGGCATATTATAATCTACCACAAGCCGTAAAGTATCTTTTTCTTGCTTCTCTAAAACCTCCAGCCCTTGCATTATTCTCTCCTTATTTAACCCCACCATCATCACCGCTGCCTCTTCCATAGCTTCTGGCCGTTCGTGGGCTTGCCTTATATTAAGTGCTCTGAAGCCCAGGATTGATGATTCTTCGCTTATAGTGCCGCTGTCACTGAGTACGGCTTTGGCTTTGGTTTGCAGCTTAACATAGTCATTAAACCCTAAAGGTTTCATGGTTTTTATCAGAGGATTGAATACTATCTGTTTTGCCTCTATCATGTTTTTTGTTCTGGGATGGGTACTCATTATAATAGGAAACTTGTATTTATCCGCTATCGCATTTAAGCTATCCACCAGGTCGAGGAAGTTTGTCTCTGAATTAATATTTTCCTCTCTGTGGGCTGACACTACGAAGTATTTGCCTTCTTGCAGTTCCAAGCGTTCCAGGACATTTGAGTTCTCAATATCTTCTTTCCTGGAGTTGAGCACTTCAATCATCGGACTGCCGGTTTTAATGATTCTAGCTGCTGGCAGGCCTTCTCTTAGCAAATATTCCCTGGCAATATCACTATAGGTTAGGTTTATGTCGGCTATATGATCGACTATTTTTCTATTGCTTTCTTCCGGCACCCTTTGATCAAAACATCTGTTGCCGGCTTCCATATGGAATATGGGAATATGTCTTCTCTTCGCTGCTATGGCGCATAAGCAGCTGTTGGTGTCTCCCAGTACCAGGAAAGCATCTGGTTTTACTTCCTCCATTATAGGGTCAATTTTAATAAGGATATTTCCTATGGTTTCTACTGCTGTTCCAATGGCAGCATTAAGAAAATAGTCAGGTTTTCTTAAGTTAAAATCTTTGAAAAAGATTTCATTTAATTCGTAATCATAATTTTGTCCTGTATGTACCAGGGTGTGTTCTATGGCTTCTGATGATTCTAATTTATTAATAACAGCTGACAGCCTGATGATTTCTGGTCTGGTTCCTACGACTGTCATTACTTTTAATTGTTTCATGGTATTAAACCTCCAAAAACAGGTATCCAGTGTGTTAGACGTAATAACTAAAGGCTGTGTTCAAGTATCCTTTTCCGGCAAGTATGAAATATATGTGCTGTATAGTGCTCGATCAAATTCAGTTTCCAATAGTGGTTTCAGATTGCTTTCTAAACAGCTTTTGAAATCATACAGCTTGTCTGCCAGTTCACCCAGTCTCGCTTTGTGGGTTTGGGCAACATAGCAGAATTGACCATCTCTGGTTTCATTGCCTTCCAGTGCATTGATGAACTCGTTAACCACATCATCGATATAGCAAAGTGTCATTTCTGCATTAGGATCGTTAATAATAATATCAAGGCCTCGGGCAATATTATGGCAGAAGGTAGCCACTACACTGTTATAATTGGGCCGGCACCATTTGCCGAAAAGATTAAGCAGACGGTAAATCATGACCTTGGCTCCGGCAGTTTGTGCATGGACAATGAGTACGTCTTCTGCGGCTTTCTTGCTGATACCGTAAGGATTATCTCTTTCTGCCTGAATAGATGAAGAATATACTATCGGGCAGGTATTATTATGTTGCTGTAAGTACTCCAGCAGTTCAGCGGTAAATTCTCTGTTGCCAGTATCAAATTCGCTTTCTTCCCGCGGGCGGTTAACCCCGGCCAGATGAAATACGAAGTCGCAGTCCCTGGTACAGGTATCAAGTAATGCTTTATCTGTATTCAAGTCATACTCATATATATGTATATAGCCAAGCTTTTTCAGTTCGGCAATCAGATTTTTGCCTACGAAACCCTGGGCTCCGGTTACTAATATCTTCATGATAAGGAGGGCTCCTTTCAGCGGCTTAATATGATTCAAGTGAGAGTTTCCCATAATTCGAAAATCCCAACTTGCCATTCTGAGCGTTAGTGAAGCAGCCTTAATC
>JAHKLW010000054.1 GCA_020854815.1 Methanofastidiosum sp.
GATTAGACTTGTGGGGGTAGATACACCTGAACCTTATTCAAATAATAATGAAAGCAAATGGTACGGGCTTCCAAATACTCATCTAAAAAAATGGGGAATTAATGCAATGGATTATACCTATAAAAGATTATACAAAAATGAAGTGAATATTTCTTACGACTACATCCAAGGCCAAAAAGATGAATTCGGGAGAACTTTGGCCTATGTATATATAGATAATAAAAACTTTAATCTGGAATTAGTAGAAAAGGGATATGCTAGAGTTTACACAGAAAAAAAATCTGATCTTTATATTAAACTAATTGAGGCTCAGACTAAAGCCAGAATAAATAAATTAGGATTGTGGGATTACCCTAATCAAGATAATTAAAATAGAAAGAAATATATTAAAAAATATTAAAAATTTTATTAGGTGTTTGTATGGTAGTTGAAAAAAATAATATAATTAATCAATCAAAAGAGCTCCTTTCTTTCATGAAGAAAAGAAGAACAATAAGATTATTTGATAAAAAGCTGATACCCCTTGAAGCGATAGAAAACTGTATTGCTATTGCGAGCACAGCACCAAGTGGAGCAAACACGCAACCTTGGACTTTTGTAGTTGTTAAAGATCAAGAAACTAAGAAGAAAATTAGGATTGAAGCGGAAAAAGTAGAAGAAGAGTTCTATACTCATAAAATCTCTGATGAATGGAGAGAATGCTTAAAACCATTAAATCTTGACATAAGGAAACCGTTTCTTGAACAAGCCCCCTATTTGATATGTATATTCTCCCAGCTTTATGGATCGGATAAGGAAGGAAAAAAAATAAAGCACTATTATCCTCTTGAGTCAATTGGAATTGCAACAGGTTTTTTGATATCTGCACTGCATCAACTGGGAATTGCTACATTGACATATACCCCCGCGCCTATGGATTTCTTAAACAGAATATTGAATAGACCAGATAGCGAAAGACCTTTTCTCATTCTTGTTGTTGGGTATCCTAGCTCTGAGTACACCTTGCCCTCTATTTCAAAAAAAGAATTAAAAGATATAATGGTAACAGTTTAACAATGTTATTTTTTATGAGGATTCCAAAATTTTATTTTATAGTATATTTTACCATCTTTACAAGCAATGTATTTCCCATTTCGATCTTTGTAGATATTTCCTACTGATAGCCCATGTTCAGTTTTTTCCATTTTACCGACTTCAATTCTAGAAAATCTGAAAATTAATTTATTTTTTATTAGAAAAAATTTTAAATAATTTTCAGTGCCTCTAAAAAAGTGCCAGAGCCTTTCTATATCCCAATTCCAGTCAATTAGGGATAAATAATCATCTTTTTTTACCCTCTTAGCTCGGGGAGTTGGGGATTCGGATGGTTGTTTCTTTCTCTGAACTATATCAGATTCTATTAGATTAATTGATTCTAGTAATACTTTCGCACCTGCTGCTTCAAATTTTGCCCTTAAGTCGTAATATCGTTCACCTAGATCTACTTTTACCCCTTTTTGAAGTATTATGTCTCCAGTGTCTTCGCCTTTATCGATATAGTGGACTGTGACGCCTGCATCTCTATCAAATAAATAATATGTCCAGAAGATAGGAACTGCGCCCCTATATTTCGGCAGCAAAGCAGTGTGCAGATTAATAGTACCTAATTTTGGAAAAGAAAAAATTTCCTCTTTGAGTAAAAATGGCATAGAGTAAACAACGATTAAATCTGGATTTTTCTCCTTTGTCCAACTAAGAATTTCCTGTTTCTTATCTTTCATTAATAAATAAGGGATGTGATATTTTTTGGCCACAGATTTAACATTCTTAAATATTGATTTCTCAATTATAGCTGTAAGACTGTTATCCTCTCTTGGCTCGATTATTCCAACTATATTCTTTGATGTAATTAGTGTTGTTAGGACATCAGATTTTTTTTGTGTTATCAATAAGATCCTCAAGTTTTCCACCAAGTATATAGATGTTCCGCCATTTGTATCTATAAAAATTTATCTAAAGCATCAATCAACATACCCTGCCCTCATGTAGTATTGTGGGCTAAAATAAAATATGTAAAATGCATCGTAAGGTGGCCTCCAATAAGAAAGATCGTCTATTTGGATATAGCCACTATAATCTTTTTCTCCCTGCTTCTTGTACCCGTAATAAACTGCGGGATAATCAGAACACTTATCATCTCTACAAGTTAGAATAACGCCTATTTTATCTTTAGTATATAACAAGTAAATATTGCCAAATGCAACTACTTTGCTTGTATCTTTAGGATCATTAAAAATCCAACTTTCACTGGGCTGTATTTCTCTAATAACTAATTCAGATTTGCATCCACATTCTGTAGTACATTCTTCTACAAGTTGATCTTTAATACAAATTCCATTTACACACTTATATGACCATAAATCATCGTCTATACATTTGTAATTACAGGATATAGCTTTGCATAAATCCTCCTTGCACCCACAATATTCTGCACATTGATCAATCCTTTTGAAATCTTTACATTCTCCATTAACACAAACTTGGGACCAAAGTTCATTACCTATGCACTTATCGGGACAATTAATATTTTCACATGGATCAGTATAGATTGGTTGTTGCGACTTAGATGGAACCAAGCATCCAGGAGATAACAAAAAAATAAATATGAGGGAAAGAATTAGTATTTTCATAAATATTAATAGAATTTAAAATATAAAAAACTTTCTTATAAATTGTCTTTTGTTAACTAGCATTTAAAAGGATAAGAATCAATAAATAAAGGTGTAATACATTTAAAATGATATTCAAGAATATAATTTATGGACGAGTATGAAAAAAAATTAAATAGTTTTCTAAAAGAAAACGACAGCGATGCAGAAATACTGATTTTTGATAAATCGTGCCACTCTGTTGAAGAAGCCATCCAAACTGCTAAAGTTTCTCCGAATGATTTTATTAAAAGTATATGTATGATTGATACTAATGGAACTCTGATTGTTGCCATAGTCAAAGGTGAAAATCGAGCTAGTACTAGCAGAGTATCCAAATCTTTAACTATTGAAAGACCACGAATAGCCACCCCTGAAGAAATGCTTGATAGAACTGGATATCCCTGTGGAGGAACTCCTCCATTTGGCTATGATGCCACTTTTCTAATAGATCCAAAAGTAATGGAAAAAGAAGTTGTGTATGGTGGTGGAGGATCAGAATGTGCCCTTGTGAAAGTTAAAACTTTAGAATTAAGAAGATTAAATAACGGAAAAGTTATTAAAGTATCCAAATAATATAACTAATATCCCGTAATTATAATTTATTGCAATTAGGAATAAAAAGAAGTAATACTAAATATATATCCACAGGTGAATATTTGTTTAGATTGACATTTAAGAATATTATCAATTTTCTTTTTATCTGGTTACTTGTAGGATTTACTATTGGATTTGCCACATTAATGGGGCCTGTAGCTTTCATAAGATCTAGTAACTTGGATATATCTCTTGAAGGGATGTTAGTAAGATTAACAATATTGATTTTTATCTTTGTATCGTTTGCTTGCACAGTGATTCTGATGAATATTGTGGATAAAACAGCCAAAAAACATGTTCGATACGGGATTCCAGCTCTTTGGGCTATAGCAACTATCTCTGTTCTTTGGTTATCTTTAAATCCAACTTTATTCGGCGTTAGCCAGGAAATTTCTCCTACTTTGGACGAGACATCAACAATTAGATTTACTTTTGGAGAATACCCAAATCTAGAGAAATTACTTGAATTAAAAGATGACGGATATACATCCATTATATCATTATTACATCCGGCCGTTGTACCTTTTGAACCTAGATTAATAGATGAAGAAAAACAAAATGTTGAATATGCAGGTCTAGAGTTTATACATGTTCCCATGGTTCCTTGGGTAAGTGAAAATACACAAGCTGCACTCCAGCTTAAGGAATTGGCCATAAATGGAACTGGAAAATATTATGTCCACTGTTACTTAGGAAGAGATCGAATCAGACTCGCAAGAACAGTTATAGAAAATAATTTACCATTAGAACATTCTGAAAGTATAGTTGAAAAGAAAACAATCAGATTGAAAACTAGGTTTGAACGGGGAGAAATTATTGAACTAGATGAGGATTTATTCATTATTCCATACCCTACAGATGATGAATTTATTTATGTGGTAAGTGATGCAGAGTACGTTATATCATTGTTTGATTCCCTAAATTATGAAGATTCAGAAAGAATAAATGAGGAAAGAAATATACTTCAAACATATGATATTTCTTATGAGAATATCTCCGTTTCAAGGTCGCCTTTTGACTCTTATGCTGTGTATGGTGCAATTAAAAAAGCTAAGTTAGCACCGAAGCCCTTATTTATCCATGCTTTTTTTTCTAATAGTTCTGTTATTGATTCATTTATCCAATCATACCTATATGATAAACCATCCCTCCCATATAGATCATTTGCTGCACCAATGATGAATGGATACACCGAAGTTATTGCACCTGATGTTGTTATTGGTCCTGTGCCAGAAGGCAGGGAGTTCAGGATGTATCTATATGAGAACGGTATAAGACGAATACTATATTTGGGTAACGATCAGACCGAAGAAGCACAAATTCAAAGAAATCGTTCTATTTCAAATAGGATTCTCTGGTATAACTCAGAAGGGAACGTTTCTGCTATAAAGGCTATAGTTTCAAGACCCGGACCTTGGTACATATATGGCCCAAATTTGGATTTAATAAAACAAGAATTAAAAACTGAATTGGGACCTGCTCAGTTAGACATAACTTATAAATTTGAAGAAAAGCCGATAGAAATTCCAACAGAAGAAAATGTTTCGATTATTACACAGATTGAAAAAGAGAAATTCTCAATAAATTCTTTTATCCATAAAGCAACTCCATCTATCCAAGATGTTATTCTTTTTACACCGCCATTAGCACTATATGTTGGAATTTTAATGAAAATTGTAGGGTATATCCATGTAAAAAAGAAAATAAGAACGCCTTACACAAGAAAAATATTCCACTTTAGTACATTCATATCGGCAGCTATTATCCAATTAATTGGTGGACTGCCATTTGTGATACTATACGGAATTGTTAATTCATTTTTTATTTTTTATGTAATTTATCGAAATGAAAAAATATCATTTTATCAAGCTATTGCTAGATCAACTGACGGGGCTCACAAAAGCAAATTCATATTGATACCTTTAATAATGACCGCTTTTGGGGGATTAATAGGAAATATTCTATTTGATACACTTGCAGTAATAGGTTATTTAATCGTCGGTGTCGGTGATGCCATAGGTGAACCTGTGGGAACTAAATGGGGCAGGCACAGGTATAAAGTTCCTTCTCTATTTGGCGTACCTGTAACAAGAAGCATTGAAGGTTCAATCTCTGTTGCAATTACCAGCATAGCCTTTGCAACTATAGGCCTTTATGCTTTAGGCGTACCTTTTTCAAATGCAGTTATTTTAGGATTTGTCTGTGGGATTGTTGCTGCTTTGACTGAAGCTGTAAGCAATCATGGATTGGATAATCTTAGTGTTCAATTGGTACCAGTAGCCGTGATTTATCTATTAATGAATATTTTGTAGGAGGCATATATTATTTCATTTGGGGATATAACAAAAGCATATATACAGCTGAACATATGGTTGACCCCATTTGTAAAAATAATTTTAATTGCTTTAATAATATTGTTAGCATTATTGTTAATCTTTTATATATTTACTATTATAATCCACCGAAATCATGATAAAACAGGAAATAAGAAATCGATAGAATACAATTTTATTTTAACAAAAATTATTCGCCGGGAAATTAATCCAAATTCCATAAATGTGCCAAAAAAAGATAAAAAATATTTGAGAGATTTATTGATCCTTAAACTAAATTTTTCATCTAATGAAGAAAAAGAATTTATCAGAAATTTATACAAGACATGGGGATTAGAAAAAAATGATATAAAACAGTTGAAAAGTCGTAGATGGTGGAAAAAAGTTGAAGCCCTTAACAGATTAGAAAAAATGAATATAGTTGAAGCAGAATCACTAGCTTTAAAATTAATGGATAGTAAAAAAGTGGAAGTTAGATATGCAGCACTTAAGATGTTAGTTGGAATTAAATCCGAAAAGATATATCCTTTTTTGTATACAATGTTTTCTACAAGTTCTAGGTGGGCATATAGATATCTCGTCAACGTATTATCTGCTGCGAATATACCTCCAGTATATCTAAAACTTTTGGCAATTTCAAAGAAAAGAGACTTTAGAAAAGCTGCTGCAATATTACTTGGAACTAAAGGAAATGAATATGCCATACCTTTACTAGAAAAACTTGCAAATGACCCAATAAAAGATGTAAGAAGAGAATCTATAAAATCTCTAGGAGAAATTAATACAAAGAAAAGTTTAGCAATTATGGAAAAACATTTTGAAGATCCAAATTATCAAATAAGAGCAGCTCTGGCAAAAGCTTTGTCTGAATATAACAATGATATTTCATTTAAACTGTTAGAAAAACTTGCAGATGATGAGGTATTCGAAGTAAGACTAGAAGCATTTTATTCTCTTAACAAATTAGGGTTTTCTGGAAAAAATATTATCGAGAAATACTCTCACAAATATCCGGAGTTAGTTATGGAATTTCTGAAAAAAGAAAATCAGGGAGCTAGGGGATAATTATGGATAATTTATTTGTAACATTTATTATTGCTTATAATCTTATGATATTGGCCTATTTTTTAATCTTGAATTCTTTTTACTTAGTGCTTTTAGTGTTAGCCTCACGAAAATTGTGGTACCACAAGAGAAAATTCCAAACTGAACGTTGGCACAGTAAATTCCTACCATTTATAGTAAAGTTAGATGAAGAAAATAAATCAAAATCCTTACCTTCTATAGCTTTTATTATGCCCTCATACAATGAGGAGAATACGATACTTGAATCTGTTGATGCTATATCAAAAATAGATTATCCCCATATTGAGATTATTGTTGTTAACGATGGCTCCAAAGATGATACTTTAGGATTATTGAAAAGTTCATATAACTTATTCAAAGATTCCAGAGCTGTAAAAGAGAAGCTTCAAACTAAAGAAGTTACAAATATATTCAAATCTGCAATAGACGAAAGATTATTAGTAATAGATAAAGAAAACGGTGGAAAAGCTGATGCCTTAAATGCTGGACTTAATTATACCAGAAGCAGATTATTTTTAGCCGTTGACGCCGACTCAATAGTTGATCCCCAAGCTATAGATAAAATGGTTCAATCTTATCTTGAACGAGATTCAAAAGTTATCGGGATTGGAGGCATAGTAAGAGTTGCGAATGGATCTAGAATTGAAAATGGAAAAGTATTGGAAGCAAGATTGCCCACAGAAATACTTCCGGGATTTCAAATTGTAGAGTACATAAGAGCTTTTCTTTGTGGCAGGGCGGGATTCAGCAAACTTAAAAATCTTCTCATCATTTCAGGAGCATTTGGACTATTTGAAGTAAAAACAGTGGTAAATATTGGAGGATACAAAACAAATATGCTTGGAGAAGACATGGAACTTGTTGTAAGACTACACAAACATATGAGAACAATAAAAAAAGAATACGATATTATTTTTGCGCCAGAGCCTGTGTGTTGGACTCAAGTGCCAGAAAAATATTCAACTTTACAAACACAAAGAATACGATGGCATCAAGGATTAATTCAAACACTCCTTATACACTGGAAAATGATATTCAATCCGAAATATGGGACTGTTGGAATGATAGGGATGCCTTATTTTTTTATTTTTGAATTCTTAGGCCCAATAATTGAAATAACTGGATATATTGCATTTATTGGAGGGTATATTTTAGGATTATTAAACCTAACTTTCGCAGTATTATTCTTTTCACTAGCCATAGTATTTGGGGTTATTATCTCTCTGTTCTCATTATTGATAGAAGAATTTACTACAAGAAGATACAATAGAACTTTAGATGTGTCTAAACTATTAATAATAGCCATTCTAGAAAATTTTGGATACAGACAACTCACTGCATTGTGGAGAGTTAAAGCTACAATTTTACTTCTTTTTAGAAGAAAAAGTTGGGGGGAACTGGAAAAGCGTTCATTCAAATCCATTGAGAATAATTAAAATATATACACTATAGCGTATAAGTTTCTTTGGTAATTTAATAAGACTAAAAAAATAGCT
Source organism: Methanofastidiosum sp. (assembly GCA_020854815.1). Lineage (NCBI taxonomy): Archaea > Methanobacteriati > Methanobacteriota > Candidatus Methanofastidiosia > Candidatus Methanofastidiosales > Candidatus Methanofastidiosaceae > Candidatus Methanofastidiosum > Methanofastidiosum sp. Next base: position 8,200 of record JAHKLW010000054.1, read on the forward strand.
GCATTACCTGTTATGCTCTTTTACGTATAGTCTATTCTAATTTTGTCGATTAACTTATGATTATTCAAATCTAAAAGATTTTATAATTATCTCAGCCTCTTCTCGATCAAAAGGAGGGTCTCCCTTTTTATCTTCGTTTGAATCATATAACCAGAGATTAATATGCACTTTTGTTTCTGTTGTGGGTACAGGGATGTTTTTTCCAAAGAATTTCTTGTCGGCGATAATAAATCTTCTATCGTTAGTTGCCTCATTGTGCCCATGTAAACTCTTAAACTCAATAGAGTTTTTCTTCCAGTCAAAATAATGTACTGAGTAATTCCCATTTAAAATCATTTTATATCGGTGGATGGTTTGCTTTTTTACTGGATGAATTACAAACTGAGAATTTCTAGCAAGAAGATTTGGTAAGTTTGATCCCCACTTACTAAATTCAATATCAATTTCTACATTTTTATCTAAAACTTGGGGGTTATAATAGTAAGTAAAAAGACCTAAAACAATATTTCTATCAAAAAGATCAGGTCTGCCATCGAGATAAAAAATATATTTCCCGTAACCAAAAGAATCCTCCGAATACACCTCAGAACAATACCATCGTCCTTCACTTTCCACAATCTTTAGGTGTAATCCCTTTTCATCAACCCAAACATTTTCATCACTTTCTGACCAATAGTTGTAGCTTGGACCCTTTCTTTCATCGGCACTCTTAATATACCAAGAATATCCTGAAAAATAGAGTTTACTAAAAGAAGATATTTTTTCATAGTCTTTATCATAAATAATTGAAGTTATTTTAAAATCAGAAGTTGTAACTAAACAAGTAAATTTGTATTCGTATATGGAGTTATCTTTTATTTCTTTGATTGTTCGAGATTCAATTAGATCGTTATTCGAGTAGCACTCCAAATTTAGATTGTTATATTTAGTTCCCACATTATTAATTTTTATGATAAATTCAACGCTTTCGCCTTTTTTTGGATTTTTAGGATACCAAGTTATATCTGCTATTTGAATATTAGGTTTTTCATTCTGAGCATGAACTAACGAGATAGAGAACAAACTAGGAAAAGATATTAAAAAAATAATAAAAAATATTTGAACTATTTGATTCATAATTAATCCTTAGTATATTTATTTTTCCTCTTCTAAAGTGTATTCAATGTTTTTAATTCTTTTCCCACATCTAGGGCATTTGTATGTAACAGCGGCTAAAGAACAACAAATTCTTTCTATTTTCTCTGTTTCTATTTCAGTATCACATTCACAAAATTTATTATTAATAAAAGAAATCATTAAATCAATATCCTAATCTATTTCTACTAAGCTCATGGCTTCTTGAGGGCACTTCCTTACACACCCTCCGAGGCCATCACATAATTCTTCATCAAGCACAGCCTTTCCTTTTTCAATTGAAACAATTTTTAGGGGGCATATAATAGAGCATACCCCACATCCATTACATTTTTCTTCATCAACTCTAACTATTCTTCTCATATCACAACCTTATAAAAAATACTAAGATTATATTTTAAAAGATTAATGATTATATAATTCTCAAAATAATTGTCTTTGTATTTTAGTTATTAATATATAATATAATCTTGTATTGGAATTATAAGTTGTCATATCTCTAGTTCTTTATACACAAATATGAAGCAAAAAAATCATTTTTATATTCTTTAAATTCAATAGTAAATCCCGCATGTTCAATGATTTTCTTCATTATCCAATCTGTGGTAGAAAATTCTTTACTAATATGATTTATCATGTTCTTTTTCATCCTATCATCATTTGTTTGATTAATCCAGTATTCAACTGCCTTTTCAAAATTTTTAATATCAAATGAAAAAACAACGTCATGAAGGTAAAATTTGCCTTTTTCTTTAAGCATAGAATTAATATTTTTTAGAGCCATTAGCTTCCAGAAATCTGGAAGATGGTGTAAAGCTATGCTTGAAACTACCAAATCTAATGGTTTCCCTTCATGTTGGTATGATAAGAATCCTGCGTTGACAAAAGAAATGTTGGTAATTCCCTTATTTGTGGCCTTATTTTTTGCATACTCGAGCATATTTTTAGATACATCCAATGCGATGACATTGTTGCATCTTTTTGCTGCTTCAATGCAGAATTCACCGGTTCCACATCCGATTTCTAAAAGGGCATCTCGTTTTTTAAGGTCAATTGCATTTATAATATTTTCAATTTCTTTTTTTATATTCCTTAATTTACCCATTCTTTCATCATATATCCTAATTTCTTCGAGATCGTTATAATCTGTTCCAAGGGATTTGAATTCATTAAAATAATAATTAGCCTTATACTCTTTTTTCATGGTATTACCATTTCGCATCGTGTATTTTAAAATGATAGCCTATTCGATCAAGGGATATCTTCAATATTGGGATTAATACAAATATTCCTAGTATTATATCTAAAGATGGCAAATAAAGGGATGAACATAAAAATAATGCACCACCTAAAAAATCTACTTGATCTAGGGGTTTCCAAGATTCGCCGGGTTTTTTGCCAATTCTTCTCTTTATAATGCTTTTTATAAAATCGCCAAACATTGCACCACTTCCCATTAATACTCCCCATAAGAGCCAGTTAATTCTTGAGTAATCTATTAGAGAAATACTATGTATAGATGGTTCAAAATAAACTATTTTTTGGATAAGAACTACGACTGTTGAAAGAGAAATTGCTGCAAATAATCCACGGTATGTTTTATTTTTTCCTGCAATAGGTGTATTTCTAAAATTTCTATCAAAGTCTATGGGTGTAGAAAATCTATCTTTGAATAATCTTTTTGCAAATACTGGCGCCATGTTGCCCACATAAGCCGGTAAAATAAACCATATGCATGAGAGGGCATATGAGGAAATATTTTCGAGATATATTTGAATCATTAGACCTCTTTTCCTAAAAAGGTAATTTGTAGATATAACTAAGTGGGTTGTATTTTGGATTTATTATAGATTTCATTTCGGTATCTACTTCTTTGTATTTTAAGTATATGGCAGATTGTTCAATTAATGTAATAGCCCCTAAGGAAAGAATCAGGTACAAAAATGGCCTATAGCTATTAACGAAAAACATTACAGGGAGAAATAAATAATAAGCCCTAGCAAAAGTCTTTCCCGAATATAAGTGTAGTCTTGGCTTTCCTTTTTGTAATCCATAGAAAAGTATTCTCTCAATGGCATATATGGTTAAAAAAACTACAAATACAACTAAGTTATTAAGCATTATTTCAGGTTTTAATAAATACATAAATGCGAGCCCTGATAAGAGTAGTAATTCATCAGCTAGATTATCAAGAAATGAACCAAGCTCTGAAGTCAGATTAAATCTTCTTGCTATTGGCCCATCTATATAATCTGAAATTGCACATATATAAAAAAATATTGTAAATAAAAATAATTCTTTCGTGAATGCAAAGTAAAGTAAAAATGGAGCTAACACAAATCTTATTGAAGTAATCATATTAGGTATGGATTTAAATTCGTTGATAAAAGAAGTTGGCATAGGCAATAATCTAGAATTCAAGTTAAAAGATTAACTAAAATAAATTATAAATTAAGAGGCTATCTGTTCTTTTTCAAGAATTTCCTAGTTTCTTCTGTATCGATCCATCCTTCGTCGAGTTGTTTTATTATTTCTTCTATTCTGTCAACTTGCCTTTGCACTCTAACTTTTGTTTCTTCATCAGTTACTTTAACTTGTACAAATCCACTTAAAATTGCCAAAGGGTTTCTAATATGATCAACTAAATGGGCAAAATATTCAACATTCTTCTCCATTTGTTTGTCTGCTCTAATTTTATCAGTAATATTTGTACCAACTGAAAGAATTCCCGTTATATTCTTATTTTCATCTATTATCGGTTTATTGGTCCAATATACCCATATTCTTTCGCCATTTTTCTTGACATTTTCATTCAAGTTTACACCATATTTATTAACATCTTTTACAATATCTGTAGCTAGTGATTCCAAAACTTTACCTGTAGAGTCTACTTTGGGCAGTATTGTTTCATTCCAAGTTTTTCCTATTAATTCTTCTTCTTCGTATCCAAATAATTTTAGCCCAAATTCGTTCATTGAAAGAATTTTTCCTTCTTTGTCAAATTTAGCTATTATACTGTTCGCATTTTCTACAAGTTCTCTATATTTTTCTTCACTTTTTCTTAGTTTTTCATCTGACTTCTTTCTTTCAGTGATATCTACAATAACACCGATTATATATTGGAAACTCCCCTTTTCATCCCTAATTGAACTTGCAGACACTTCGCCCCAAAAAACCGTTCCATCCTTTTTTTATACTTTTTTTCCAAAGAGTATAATTCTAAATTATTCTTAACAAGATTATCCAAGTTCTTGAGAGTTATTTCATAATAATCTTCAAAAGTAACATCTAGAATACTTTTACCAATTAGTTCATTAGTTTCATAACCAAACATTTCTGCTAATCTGTCATTTAATTGTATAAATTTAAGATCACGATCCAAAACATCTATTCCAACTGCGGCGTTATTAAATATTGATTTCAATCTATTTTCACTTCCAATTAACGCTTTTTCAATTTCTTTTCGTTTAGTCTCTCTTTCAATTGACTCAATTGCAAAAGAAATATCATCAGCTAGTTCTTCAAGAAGTTTTATTTCTCCTTCATTAAAAAAATCAATTTCATTTGAATGTAAGAAGTATGCCCCAATTGACTTTCCCTTAGTTACAAGAGGAACAATCGCCATAGAAGTTAAACCTGTTTTATCTAAATATTCCTTCCATTTATCCAATTCAGAATATTTTTGAATATCATTAAAAACTTTAGTTTCCCCACTTTTTAGTGTATTAAAGGTAAAGCTCTTTGACCATTTATTATCTCCAGAAGTCGCTTTATTAAATAAAAATTCAAACTCTTCTAATCCAGCAAAAGCAACTGGTTTTAAGGAATCTTCGTCTTCGGTCAATAAACCAATCCATGCTAAAACAAATTGCCCTTTATCAACAGCTATTTTACAGGCTTTTTCAAATATTTCATGTTTATTTTGTGCCCTTACTATCATTTGATTTATATCACTTAAAACAGAGTATATTCGATTGAGTCTTATTACTTCCTTCTGTGCCATTCTTTCATTAGCACGAATATTACACTCTTTTATTTCCCGCTCGATTGCTGGAACTAATCTTGAAAGATTATCTTTCATGAGGTAATCATTTGCACCTTTTCTCATTGCTTCAACGGCCAATTGCTCCCCTATTGTTCCTGAAACTAAAATAAAAGGTATGTCTATACCAAATTCGTTTAAAATTTCTAAAGCTTTGATTCCAGAAAATCCAGGCATTTTATAATCAGATATTATAACGTCCCATTGTTTATTTGTTAAAGCTTCTACCATTTGTTTTGCAGTATCGATTCTTTCATAATTAACATTAAAATCACCTTTTTTGATTAGTCTTACTAGTAACTCCGCATCATCTTCTGAATCTTCCACTATTAGTACTCTTAAAGGTGACTTTTTCATATCATTTACCCCTTGGTGGCCCTTCGTTTAATACTAACCAATATAGACCAAGCTGTTTGACTGCTTCCATAAACTGATTAAAATCAACAGGTTTTCTTACATAACTGTTTGCACCAAGTTTATAGCCATTGCTTAAATCCTGTTCTTCTTTTGAGGATGTCAGTATCACTACAGGAGTTAATGAAGTTTTCTTATTTTCACGAATTTTTTTAAGCACTTCTAATCCGCCTAGCTTTGGAAGTTTTAAATCTAGAAGAACTAATTCAGGGTAGTCTTCAACAGTTAGGTTAGAATATCTCCCTTTTTGGAACAGATAATCTAAAGCCTCTTCTCCATCTTTTACTACATCTATATTATTAAGGATATTATTTTTTTTAAATGCCCTAATCGTAAGTTCGATATCGTCTTGATTGTCCTCCACCAATAATATTGTTTTTTTATTCATAAAATCCTCCAATCAAATTGTAAAATAAAAAGTTGCACCTTCCCCGACTTTTCCTTCTGCCCATATTTTTCCTCCATGCATATTAATGATTCTATTAACATTTGCAAGTCCTACTCCTGTTCCAGCGAAATCGTCATCGGAATGGAGCCTGTGAAAAGGAGTAAATAGTTTATCTGCATATTCCATATCAAAGCCTACTCCATTGTCTTTTATGAAATATATATTTTTTCCTTCTTTTACCATGGCCCCGAATTCTACGATTGCATTTTCTTTTTTAGAAGTAAATTTCCACGCATTATTCAAAAGATTCTCTAACATTATCCTCAATAAACCAGAATCACCATTAACTATTGCATCTTTTGCAATTGTAATTTTAACTTCCCTTTTGGAATCAGATTTTTTTAATTCTGATAGGATTTCTTCTGCCATCATGCTCAGATTAACTTTTTCATATTTCATTGTAGACCTTGAAATTCTAGATAATTTTAACATATCGTCTATTAGGTTTCCCATCTTAATTGTGGCATTACGAATTCTTTTGAGGTAGTGCTTTCCTTCTTCGCCTAATTCATTCCCGTATTCTTCAACTAAAGCTTGGCCAAATCCATCAATAGCCCTTAAAGGTGCCCTTAAATCATGTGAAACAGAGTATGAAAAAGCCTCTAACTCTTTGTTTATGATTTCAAGTCTAGCTGTTCTTTCTTCAACTAAATCTTCCAATTGATTTTGGTATTTTAGTATCTCTGCTTCAGATTTCTTTCGTTCAGTAATATCTTCAAAAGTAGTATATACTAGATATGGTTTTTTAGAATTATTTTTGAATAATGGAACTGCATTTATATTGATCCATCTATACTCTCCATAATTTGGATTAAAGACTCCCATTAATACATTACTAACAATTTTTCCAGTTTTTAAAGAAATCATTGAAGGGTGAGTATCACCAGGAAAATCTGTTCCGTCTTCTTGTATAGCTCTCCACCTTGGGTCAATTGAAGTTCTACCCTTCATTTGGCCGATAGTTAGGCCAAGAATCTTTTCAGAAGAAGAATTGGCCGATATTATATTTCCTTCAGAATCTTGGTACACTACTCCTTGGATCATTGTTTCAAATAGTGAGCGATGTTTCTCTTCACTTTCCCTTAAGGCGATTTCAGCTTTTCTTTCCTGAGTTATGTCTTTACCATAAATATTGATATATAATTCATTAGGAAACGGCACAAAAGTCAATGAAAATATCCTACCATATACAATAATGTCTTTCTGTAGTTGTTTTTTAGATAATAAGACTTCACCAATGAAATTAATAATTTCATTTGGTAATTTATTTCCTATATTGATTTTCCAAAAAGACAATAATTCAGAACTTGGGTTATTTGCATATAGTAATTCACCATCTAATGAAACTCTAAGAATTGGATTTGGGTTTTCAGAGGGAAATTTAGCTAATTTGATGATTTGTTGTTCCAGCTTTTTCTTGTCAGTTATGTCCATTAAAGTTGTTATGAATCCTTTTGAATAATCTGTAGGATCTAAAGGGCTTATGCTGGTAGAACAATTGATTAGAGTATCATCTTTTCTTTTGAGTGTCGATTCAACGTCTGCAAACTTGAATTCATAAGTTGAGGGGTATAATAGTTTGCCAACTCTTTCATATTCCTCGTCGGTATCATATATCATCCTAGTATTTTGCCCAATAAGTTCTTCGTGAGTATACCCCAATATATCAGTCATTTTGTTATTTAACCATTGAAATGTTCGATCTTTTAATAGACATATTCCAATAGGGGCTGTATCAAATAATGCCCTTAATGTTCTTTCACTTTTTAATAATTCTTCCTCATATACTTTTCTTTCAACTATTTCGCCAATCAATTTTGCAGAAGTTTGTAATCGTCTTTTTGCAATGTCAATTATAAATTTGGGCCTAGTTTCATATTTGTTAGCTTCTTTCTTCAATTCTTCAATTCTTAAATGATATAGATTTGATATTTCAGATAATTTATCTAAATCTTTAGGAGGGTCACTATATCCAAAATTAATTGAGCCTATTATTTGATTCTTGGCAAATATAGGAACTGAATATAATCTTATGCCGCCAGAACATTCAATATCAACTGGTTTTCCAGTTTCAATAGAAACTTTAGAAGCATTATTCCAGCAAGATTCATGGCAATGCCATCTGCCACCTGCTAATGCTTCCCTATTATCTTCAGTTTCACACAATTCCCTTGAAGTCTTATCAAGTAGTTTGCACCATCCAGAACTGAATATACCAAATGCGTAATCGCCATTCTTTTCATATATTGCTGAAGAGGTATCAAGCAAATCAAGGTAATCCCCAGCAATAGAAGAAAGTGTATCTTTACCAACAGAGTCTAAAATTAATCTATTGGAGTTTAGCTCAGTTAAATCACCATAAGGCTGCACCTCATCTTCTCTTATTCTTCCTGGTTTTATTCCTTTGGTCAACAACCATTCTATTTTTTTAAGAGATTCTTCAGCCTTTTTCCGTTTTGTTATATCTTCAAATACAGTTACAAATTTATTTTTTTCAGGAGAAAATACGGATATACTAAAACTTTTCTGCATCGGCCCATAATCTATTTCAAATTTAGTTGGGGTTCCAGTATTGGCAACTTTATAATATATATCAATATATGGCGCCTTATCAGTCCCATAAATTTCAGTAGCCTTTTTACCAATAATTTTTTCTCTTTCTAATCCAGTTATTCTTTCAAATGAAGGATTCACATCCAAAACAAGATAGTCTATTGTATTGTTTTCATTATCAAAAATTATTTGATGTAATGCCATACCCTCGTTCATTAATAGATAAAGAGATCTATATTTACCTTCAGTTATATCTCTATTAGATGCTCTTCTCCCAATTAGATTACTTTGTTCATCATAAACCGGTTGACATTTGTGCTCGATCCATTTCTCTTTGCCATCATTAGAAATAATACGAAAATCTAATGAATACGACGTATTCGATTTAAAAGCTTCTTTAAGGTGTTTAGAAACCTCTGGCCTATCTTCTTTTAATACAATCTTTTCTAATAATTTATTATCCTCAATAAATAATTTAGGAGAAAATCCAGTTATCCTTTCACACGATGGCGAAACATATAATATATTTCCGTTATTATCGACTAAATATTCCCAATCATAGGTAGTATCCACTATCGATTTATAGAACTTAATCTCTTTTTTTAGTTCATGTATTTCTTCAAATAATTCTTTAGTAGTGTCTTTATTCTTAATTTACATCCCCTCTTCTAAATCTCAGGATAAAAACGGCCCCTTTCGGCATATTCTCTTGAACTTCTATACTTCCCCCATATCTTTCAAGTGTTTTTTTCACAATATATAGGCCCAGTCCAGTTCCTTTGTTTTTACCATATGCAAATCCTTCCTCAAATAATTTACGCTTTATTTCTAAAGGAATACCAACTCCATAGTCAATGAATTTAACTTCACAATAGTCTTTGATTTTTCTTATTTTAATATCAATCCTGTTAGAATTTCCGTGTATTAAGGCATTTCTTATTATATTGTCAAATACAGAGCTTAATGCATCGTCTGCCAAAACGACACAATCCCCATAAATTTTAATTTTAATATCAGAATAATTTTTAGAAATCTCATTTAACATAGATTTCACATCGTAACTTTTTAATTTAAATCCTTTTGAAACTAAGGATTCAAGTTCTTTCATTCTATTGATTAACTTCGCACTTTTTTGGACATATTCAAAAGCCTTGTTTATTTTATCTTTTTCTTCTCCATTTATCATCTCGATATTGGCACTTATTACCATTAGATTGTTTAGGGTGTCATGTCTTAGAATTTTATTTAGTAATCTCAATGTATCATTTAATTCAATGATTTTATTTTCGGCCAATTTTTTTTCAGTTATATCAATTCCAAATTCCATTACAATGTTTTTACCATCTAAATCTGTGAAGGGGTAGTCATAAATATCATATATTTTCCCATCTTTTTGTTTTCTTTCACATTTTTCTGATATCCCTGTTTTAAATATTCTAATAACTGGGCAACAATTACATGGCTCTTCAGAACAATCTTTAAATCCATGAAAAATTTCGTAGCATTTTTTCCCTTCAATTTTTCCAAATCGCTTTTTTAAAAAATTATTAGCAAATACTATTGATAAATCGGGGGAATATACACATACATAACCCGGAAGTTCATTCAATAACGAATATAGATTATCTTTTTCTTTTTCCAGAGCTTCATTAATTCTCTTTCTTTCAGATATATCTCTAAAAATAGAAACTGCGCCAGTTATTATTTGGTTTTTATTTATAAATTGAGTTGCAACTTCAAAGTATACTTTGTCACCATTCTTGTTTTTCAAAGCTATCTCAGTTTTTTCGGATTCTTTGCCACTACTAAGAGTTTTAATAAAAAGTTTAATTAGACTAGGTAACTGTTCAATATCTATTAACTTCAAATCCCTAAAGTTTTTCCCAACAATTTCTCTTCTTTCATATCCAAGAATATCCTTAACTTTAGAATTAGCGTCGAGTATAATCCCATTAGTATCTACATACGTTATTATGTCTGCCGTAGCTTCAAAAATTGATCTAAATTTTTCTTCATTTTCCAAAATTATTTCGTTAGCCTTTTTTCTTTCAGTAACATCTCTTACTATTGCTTGTAAATATTTTCCATCGTATAAGTTGAGTACATTAAGGCTTACTTCTGTATCAATAAAATTGCCATCTGACTTTATATGTCTCCATTCAAAAAATTGTGGAATCCCTTTTAGCGCAACTTCAATTTTCTCTTTCGCTTTTGTTTTAGATTTCTGGCCGTCTGGTTGGATTGGTGGAGAAATATCATAAGGTGTTTTTCCAATTATTTCTTCTTTCTTATATCCTAAAATAGTAAGTGTTTTGGAATTGCAATCAACGAAAACTCCATTCTTAATAAGAAAAATAGAATCGCTTGCATTTTCAAAAAGCGTTCTATATTTCTCTTCACTCTCCTTTAATTTATCTTCTATTTTTTTCCTTTCTGATATATTTCTAATAAATCCATAGAATATTTTATTATCGTTATTCTCTTTTGTTATCTTGGTATTAAATTCACAGTCAATAATTTTCCCATCTTTCTTTTTTAATTTTACGGGGTAATCTTTTAAAAATCCTTGTTTTTCTAGAATATTAATTATATTTGGCCTATCCTTTGGGTTGGCATATAGTTTAACTATATTCATGCCAATCATTTCATTTCTAGAATATCCAAATAAATCTAATGTTGAATTGTTAACAAAAAATATTGTCCCATCTTTTGTATTAATGCATATTGCCTCATTAATATTCTCAAAAATAGAAAAGTATTCCTTGAAATTAATCTTATCTATGGGAATATGAAATTTATCTTCCATAAAATCATTAAGGCCATATAATTAATAATCAAATGACTTAATACTCTTCAATTTAAGTATATATTAAGTTATCCCTAAATATTGAATAATTCGCAAAAAAGACATAGATATTAATCTTTAAATTTTTCAAATATGATTGTACAAGGATTTTCTAATATAAATTCAAAATCGTATTTATATTTTAGCGAATCGCCTTCGTTATTAAAATCCATTGCACCCAAAAGAGTGATTGCCCTTAGGCAAGCTAGCTCCTTCTTTTCATAATTCAATCTTCCACAATGTTCTTTATATGGGCATCTTATTGCACTAAATACAAATTTATTATCGTCTCCACACATGTCAAAGTCTTCTTCATCCATGAAATTAGATTTTACAAGAGCCTCGATGAACATCTTTGAAGTATTATAGGGGCTTAACCCTTTTTGGAACTCAATTCCTAGATCTTTCCAAGATTCGATAAAAGGTCTAATCGCTATTGCTCCCCATTTCCTATAGAAAAGTTTAGGTTTATCAAAAAATAAGTTAGCAGTGTCTTCTACCCCATAGAGCCATGCATTCATAATTACTCCGACATATTTTAATCGTTTTTCAGTTTCCATTTTGATCCCCAAAAAAATATGGATACTTTGTTAAAATATAAATGATATTTAAATGTTAGCATGTTGGCAAGATAAATTTTATTAATTATTACAAATTTATAAGCACTATGGAAAAAATCGATTTTAAAAAAACTTTGAAAAATCTTTATTTACCAAATCAAAAAAACTTTTCGATTGTTAATATACCAAAAATGAATTTTTTGGCAGTTGCTGGAAAAGGGA
>JAHKLW010000055.1 GCA_020854815.1 Methanofastidiosum sp.
CATCCAAATTATTTTTCCACTATTGTCGAATTTTGCAATTATGCTATTAACATTCTCAACTAATTCTTTGTATTTCTCTTCACTTTCTTTTAGTTTATCTTCCATCTTTTTTCTATTAGTTATGTCCCTTACTATGCCTTGGAAACCTATTATGTTACCATCTTTACCTTTCAATAATGTGGCCGTAAATAAACAAGTTATTATCTCTCCATTATTTTTCTTCATATTAATTTGATAATCTTTAACAAATCCATATTTCATAACTTGTTCTATAAATTTAGATCTGTCCTTGGGATTTTGATAATATGTAATAACATTGCTACCAATAATTTTGCCAAGATTACAACCCAACATTTCTGCAGTTGATGGATTTGCATCCAATATTATTCCATCTACTGAGGCAATCCATACTGCATCTCTCAAACTTTCAAAAAGAGATTGATATAGATTTTCATTTTTCAAAATAGTATTCGATAAATTTGATTTTAGATTCGGAGAGATATTGTCTAAATTGTCTTTAATAATTCTTCCTCCTTTGAGAATAATATAAGAATTAAACGTAATATATATAAATATTTCTAATATTATTGCGATTTTCGTAATTAATTTTAAGATAATTTTATAAGGATAATTAATTTGTGAATTCAGAGTAACTATGCATCTTTTATTATTAATCGGAATTGGCGGATTTATAGGCGCAGTATTAAGATACTTAGTTAGTGGATGGGTACAAAATGGATTATCTTATTTTCCATTAGGAACTCTAAGTGTCAATGTCATAGGGAGCTTCTTTCTTAGTGTTATATTATATCTTACTGAAAACAAAGGATTGTTTAGTGAAGAAACGAGAATATTTTTAACAATTGGAATATTGGGTGCTTTTACAACTATGTCAACTTTCAGTTATGAATCTTTCCGATTATTAGAAAGCAGAGAAACTTTATATCTTTCAATTAATATTATAGCTACTGTGTTATTGACTTTATTTGCAGTTTTATTTGGAAAGATATTTGTTCTTTCAATATGGAGGACTTAGATGAAAAAAGAATCAGAAGCTATTCTTTTAAGAATCTTCATTGGGGAATCCGATAGGTATGAAGGCAGACCATTATATAAGTATCTTGTTGAGATGTTTAGACAAGAGGGTTTATCGGGTGCTACTGTTTTAAGAGGTATAGAGGGCTATGGAAAAACAAGCAAGATGCAAACTATGTCGATTCTGAGATTATCGACCGATTTACCAATAATTATAGAAGTTGTAGATCTTCAAGAAAGAATTGAGAAAATAAAACCTAAACTAGACACTATTATCCAACAGGGATTGATTACACAAGAGAAAGTAAAAATAATTATGTACGAAGGTACATCAAAAGATATACAATAATATTTCAAAAGATTTAAAACCTAAATTATTAATCTTCTTAATATTGACATATAAAACTATTATTATAACTTTGGAGGCTAAGGAGTGGTAAGGAAAAAAAAGGTTCCTGTATCCTTCTGGGAAGAACAACTAATAAAAGAAAAACAGGACAATAAAGACCCCGAGAAAGTAAAGTTCATACGGAATGTACTTATCTCAGAATATACTACTCTTTATGAGAAATTTTTAGATAAAGGAAATTATAAAAAAACAAACGAGATTAACGATAAAATTCATGAACTAAAAAAAGAAATTGATGTAAGTTCAAAAGAAGAAGTGGTATGGCTATTTGAAAAAAAAGCTCTCGACTATCTACAAAGTTCTTCATATGATGAGGCAATTTCTTATTTTAAAATAGCATTAGAAAAAGCATTGAACATATCCACTATTAAACCTGAAGAAATAAAGAATATTAAAGAAAGTTTGAAAAGGGCTCAGTTTGAAAAGGCAAATTTGTATCTAAATCAAAATAAATTTGATGATGCCATAAATACATTTAAAAAAATCTTAGATTTTTGTGTAGAAAACAGCAGCAAAAAATCTGATGAAACTAAAGAAGCCTTAAACAATCTAATAATGTGTTATAATCAGAAGGGGGAATATTTTGCTAAAAGAGATAGATTTGAAGATGCAATCAACACTATAGATAAAGCTATAGAGATAACTAATGACTTGGGCATTGAATCTGAAATAACAGAGTCGGCAAGAAAAAATATAGTTAAAATACAAACTTTATTTGCTTTTAATCAGATTGATAAAGAACTTTATGATTCAGCGATATCCCATCTTAAGAAAATCTTAGATATGTCATTGCAAATATATGGAAATGATTCCAAAGAGTATATAGAAGCTAAGGATAATCTAATTAAAGGATACAATGCCAAAGGTAAAAATCTTCTCGGAAGGGAAAGATTTGATGATGCTATAACTGCATTCGAAAAATCAGTTGAATTGGCAAAAGCTGAAAGAAGTTATTCTAGCGGACATGTCAATGAGTCCATTGATGGAATAATAAAGTCCTATTATCAAAAATCTTGTGTATATGAAGAATATGATAAATTTGAAGAAGCTATTATGACCTTAGAAAAAGCGTTGAAAATAGCAAAAAAATATCAGGTTAACAAAATAAGGACAAATTATATTACGGACAAATTATTTTTAATGTTGAAAACTCAGTATGAAATAGCTGCTGGAAACTATAATTCTCAAAAAATGAAAGAAATACTTGATACCGCTTTGAATCTTATACGAAGCGGTTATAACTCTATAAATTTTGATGAAAACACTGTCAGGGCATATTTTGAGAGAATAAAAAATCAGAAAACAGACCAAGGCCCTAAAGAATCATATGAAAAACACCAAGAGCGGAAAAGAGAAGATAAAAAAGAAAAATATGAGAAGAAAAATACTGTTATAGATGAAATATCCATTAAAGAACTACTTATCAAATTCGAATTGGATGACAACGGAGATATAACAAAAGAATTAATAAAAGAGCAGTACAGATACTGGGTTGACCTTTTACATCCGGACAAAAATTTGAATAAAAGTGATGCGACTATAAAAAAGGCAGAAGAAAAATTAAAAGAGATAAATACAATATATAAAAAATTAATTGAGCATTTTCCCTGAATCTGAAATGCTCACTAGTAGTACAGTTAATATTCTTACCAATATTTCATTGAATGTTTATCAGATTACTTTGCCTATCTCTTCGGCAGCACGTTTCATATCAAGAAAAACAAGCCCTAATTTTGCATCTTTTCTCGCTAAAGCAGTAAGGACCGCTTCTTCACCCGCACCTAAGAGGAGGATATACCCATTCTGCCCTTTGACAAAGACTTCTTCAAGGCTTCCTTTCATGAGTTCTTTAGAGGTTCTTTCGCCCAAAGAAAGCATAGCTGCAGACATAGCAGCAACTCGATCTTCTTCAACATCCTTTGGTAAAGCACTCGCTATTACCAATCCATCTGTTGAAACTATAGCAGAAGCTTCAATATCAGGAGATGTTCCGCTAAGTTCTTTTAACATTTCAGTTAATTTTTCTGTTCGGCTGGCCATAATAACACCTGTATTAATCTTTAAATTTTTCAAATGAAACTAAACAAGGATTTTCTTTATTAAATTCAAATTTATACATATATTTTAGAGATTCTCCTTCTTTGTTATATTCCATTGCACCAAGTAAAGTTATAGCCCGGAGACATGCTATCTCTTTTCTCTCGTCTATTAGTCTTGAGCAATGGGATTTGTAGGGACAATTAATTGCTTTAAAAGTAAAATTAATATCATCGCCAGCCATTTCAAAATCAGCGCTATTAAAGAATTCTGCTTTGACAAGTGCGTCAACAAACATTTTTGCAGTATTAAAAGGGCTAAGTCCTTTCTGGAAATCCATGCCGAGGTCATTCCAGGATTCTATGAATGGCCTAATAGCTATAGTTCCCCATCTCCGATAAAAAAGTTTTGGTTTGTCAAAGAATATATTCGCAGTATTTTCAACTCCGTAAAGCCAAGCGTTCATAATGGTACTTGTATATTTCAATTTCACATTGATGTCCATATAATTCACCTTTGAGAATTTCGCAATTTTAACTCAATCTCTAATTAAACTTTTGATATTTAAAGTTTTTCCTTAAATTATATTAAAAAAAACAAGATATATTTAGGTAAAAGTAAAGAAATGCATAAATAGAGGTTCAATGAGAAGAATAAAGAGGTTTATGATTAACCTTAATTTTTTTCTTTTGCCATTCAGCGAATTAGGTTTTTGAGCTAACTTAAGTTAATCTTCTGATATAAAAGTACTTTTTACTCAAATTTTGGGCGAATTTCCCAAAATTTACCGATGGCTGACGCTAGGCAGAGTTAGCAAGCGTTTCAAGCTGATACAAGTTAAAACAGAAA
>JAHKLW010000056.1 GCA_020854815.1 Methanofastidiosum sp.
AATAGAATAATCAATGAGATGCAAGAAGTTGATAGATATTCTATTTTTGTAAGCAGACCCCCAAAAGAGATGGAATGATACCAGACAGACTTTTTTATCTTTTGAATAAATACAAAATAAGCCCGTCTAAAAGCTTTTCTCAAAATTTTCTTATTTCTGATGAAGTCTTAAGATTCATGGCATCCTATGGCAAGGGAAAAGTCCTTGAAATAGGGCCAGGATTGGGATTTCTCACAGAAAAGCTATCAAAAGTATGTGACAAAGTCGTTGCTGTAGAGATGGATAAGAATCTTGTCAATATTCTAAAACAAGAGTATAATTTTGATAATGTTGAAATAGTCTGCGATGACTTCCTAAAGTTTGAAGACAAAAATTTTGATACAGTTGTTTCGAGTATCCCTTATGCCATATCCTCACAGATAACATTCAAATTATTTGAAATGAATTTTGAAACTGCAACATTACTGTATCAAAAAGAATTTGCAAGGAGATTTATTTCAAATCCAGGCGAAGAAGATTATTCTAGGCTTTCTGTAATGTCTAAAATCTATTCCGAAATTGAGGTCTTACGAGATGTTCCTCCTTCGGCCTTTTATCCTGAACCAAAGGTATGGTCTTCCATAGCTCACATCAAACTGGATAAAAAATTTGAAATAAATGATGTCTTTGAAAACACAGTCAGGGCTCTTTTTACACACAGAAATAAAATTGTCCATAAGGCAATCTATCATTCAAGAGATATATTTGGAAAAGGAAAAGAATTCAAGCAATCGCTCGATGAAATCCCTTATAAGGATAGGAGAGTATATACCCTAGATATCTTTGAAATAAAAGAGATAAGTGATTGGCTTGAAGGGATATTATGATTTTTTTTGATGATTTTGATAAAGAGATTAACCAGGTTCTTAGTGATGTCAATTGTTTTATAGGAGGTCTGGAAAAACCAATTTCTGATCTAGGGATTACCTTTCTTGATAAATTCAAAGTTTCTCTGAAAGGATTCAATACGTTTCTTCTTTTCCCATATTGGCTTTCAGACGGATTTGATATTAAGGACAAAGAAGATGTTTCTAGAAAACTTGCCAATCTCGATGTTTATGGGATAATGCATTTGAGAATTATTGATGACATACTGGACAATCCAGAAAAAATTGACAGGAACTTACTTCTTTTATCCAACATCTGTGAATTCAAGATGTATGAAATATGCTTTAAGCTAATAGGGAGAAATGAAAGTTTTTTGAAAGATCTAGAAGATACATTAACACATTTTTCAAATGCTGTTCTTTTTGAAAAACAGCATTATATCTATAAGGGTCTATTGACAGAGGAAATGAAAAACTATAATTATGAGCATATGGCAAGGAAGGCATTCCATTTGAGAATACCGATTTTATCGTATTTGTACCTTGAAGGATCAGATGAAAAAAAAAGAAAAGATTTTTTTTCCATGATGGAATGTTGGGGAACTTCGATGCAGCTGTTTAATGATGTTCTTGGATGGAAGGATGACTTTACTTCTGGCCAGATGACTTACCCCCTTGTTAAAGCTATTGAGTATCTTGAAAATGAGAATTTAGTTGATGCAGGAAAAGCAGAAGTAATGGATATCGCAGCAGCATTTATCGAAACAAATATTTTAGAAGATACACTTGGCATTTCTCTAAAGTATCAAAAAATGGCGATTGAATCTATAAGGCAATATAATATGCGCTATTTAAACGAGTTCTTTGAAGATTCTTCAAGTAAAATATCTTCAAGTATTGATAAATTTAAAAATAAAAGAGAGGATATATTAAAAGATATAATAAATTGAGAAATTCGCAATTTTATTTAGTTAAATTTATATATTAATCATTTAAAAAATAAATGGTAGGTGATTTTATGGATAAAACTACACATGAATTAATTAAAATGCATTTAAAAGAAAATGAAGGAACAGTTTATTTAACAGCACCAAACTTTTGGGTACAAGTTAAACCAGCTTTTTGGGTCTATGAATAAACCTTCTGATCCACATGTACGAACTTATTTTATTAGTTTTTTTTATAAATTTATTTTTAGGTATTTACGCAATTAAAAGTAATTATAAATCTAGATTAAATTTGTTATTCTCTTTTATAGCATTTTTTATTGCAGGAATAATAATAACTAATCCCCTAATAATTATTAGAGAACATCACTTAATATGGGAGAAAATGAATATTTTTTTTGTTATATGGACTCCCACGTTATATCTAATTTGGGCTTCAGATTTATCTAAGAAGAAACTTTTATTTAAAGACAAATACTTAGTAATAATAAGTATTATATTCTCGGGTTCTCTGTTAACTGATTTTTTGGTAAAAGATATAATAATTAGTGATGGAAAATATGAAGAAGTTTTTGGGCCTGCTTTTAATATATTTTTTGCATATTATTTAATTTGTTTTGGTTATGGCTTATTTCTCCTTTTTTCTTCTTATCGATCATCTTCACTATTAGTAGAAAAAAGAAAAAATATTTTGGCATTTATTGGAACACTTATGCCAATATCTGCAAGTATCTTAATCAACTTCATTTTTAGATTTATAGAAAAATATCCAGAACTTACAAGCAATATATACATTCTTCCAATAACAAATTCTTTAATGATGGCCTTATTTGCGTATGCTGTTTTAAAATATGATTTTTTTAAGCCAGACATAAGCATAAAAGAAAAACTTGACACGTTACGCATAAAAATACTATATATTACAAATATAATTATAATTGGACTTGGATGTATTGTTGCTATTATTCGAATTGGTTTAGGTTACTCTGTAGATACCACTATCATTGAAACTTTTTTTATTGTTATTACTGTAATGGTCTTAATAGATTTGGGTGTAAATTATTCTTTATCTGGGTATATAAGAGATAAGATAGTAACTCCCATAGAAATGATATCTCAACAATCAGAAGAGGTGGGCAAAGGCAATTTTAATTTAAGAGTAGGTTTTGATGGGGAAGATGAAATAGCAATTCTTTCAAGACAAATGGATGAGATGACTGAAAAATTAAAAAGGACCTCTCAAATAAGGGAAAATTTCAACAAAACTTTACAAATTGAAGTTCAGAATAAAACAGAGAAACTTCAAGAAGCCTACAACCGGTTGGAGAACTCAGACAAGGCAAAGAAAGATTTTATTGATGCGATAGCCCATGAATTGTATAATCCTCTTGCTGTGATTAGTGTAAGTAATGAATTTATTAATATGGATAAAATTGATCCTCATAACAAAAAAATGATAACTTCTATTCAAAGAAATGTACAACGATTGAGTTCTTTGGTCAGGGAACTTGAAGAGTTTACTTTGCTAGGTCTTCAAAGTCAAAAACTTATTATTGAAAAATTCGATCTTAATGAATTAATTAAAACAATAGTCCAAGATTTTATTATTTTGGCGAATAAGAAAAAGATAGATTTATCTTTAAGTTCTAGCGGTAAAGATTTTTATCTAGAAGGCGATAGAGCAAAGCTTACTAACGTCTTTGTAAATCTAATCGAAAATGCAGTAAACTTCTCAAATCAAAATGGAGAAATAAAAATCAGGATAGAAGAAAAAAGTCACGAAATAGAAGTAAAAATTATAGACAATGGTACTGGAATCCGTGACAAGGATATCAATAATATCTTTGAAAAATTTTATAGGGCAGAAGTAGACGATGAATTAAGACAAGGCATAGGTCTTGGACTTCCAATCTCATTAGATATCATAACAAAACATGATGGAATGATAAATGTTGAATCAGAATATGGGAAAGGCAGTACATTTACAGTTATATTGCCCAAAAAACATGTGATACTATGATTTTTCATAAAAATGTTCAGGATATAAAAGAAAATAAAATTAAAGCAGATAATGCTAAAGGTGTTTCTATAACTACTTTGGTCGGTGAAGACCAAGGGGCAAAAAATTTCTATATGCGAATAATGAAAATTGAAAAAGAAGGATTTTCCCCATACCACAAGCACGAGTGGGAACATGAAAATTTTATCCTAAAAGGTGAAGGATTTTTAAAGACTGAAGATGGCAAAAGTCCAGTAAAAAAAGGCGATGTTATATATATCCCACCAAACGAATTACACTGTTATATCAACACTGGAAATGATGACTTAGAGATCATGTGCATAATTCCATCAATGCTTTAGGAAATCCTGGACCATATTCATAGTTTCTTTGTACCCATCAATTGGTATTTCCGCTCTGTTTCCGATTTCACCTTCAATTCTCAAAACTCCATGAATCCCGCAGAACATTCCTTCAGATATCTGGCCATAGAATTCTCTTGGAGGGAGAATAGAAACTGCAACAATATCTCCATCCTTGATAGACATATCATTTGTCAAAACTGTAATGGCCCTTTTTATGTCAACATTACATATTAAAAGAGAATCAGATACTTTTGAAACTGAAAGAATTTTACCAACAAGAGTATCCACGCCATATTTATTGTCCAACTTTATTCTTTTATCTACAAAATATAGTGTGTTCATAGAAAAAATGATCTTAGCAATCCCCATTTTTGTAGAGGTTTTATTCTCTTTTCTCGAATTAGAAAGGAAATTTGAGCTCCAGCCTTCTCCAAGCGCCGATTGAAGTTTAGATATTTTTTCTCTGATAGGTTTAGTTATTTCGCTTATGTCCTCTTTTTCTGCGTATGAAAATTTTACGGCCATGATGTCAGATTTCATTGAATCAGTGATCTGAAGAGCGTCTTTCTTTTTCCACACACCTTCAAATCTTGTGCTTTCCAATGTCTTCTTAAGAAGTTCTAATGCCTGTTCTGCCACAAGTATATTTATGTTATTTTGAGTATCCATATGAAATCCTCACAAATACTTAATTGGATCTTTTTCCCCTGCATCCTGAAATCCTTTGAGCCTTAATCTGCAGGAATCACAAAACCCACAAGCATTATCATTTTCTGTATAGCAACTCCATGTTTTTTCAAATGGAACTTCAAGCTCAATGCCTTTCTTTACTATATCTCCTTTAGACATGTATGCAAGTGGTGTTTTAAGTTTAATCATTATTTCGTCTTTTGTCCCAGCGTCAATTAGTTCTTGAAACGCCTCAAAGAAAAGAGGTCTGCAATCGGGATATCCCGAGAAATCTATTGAATTTGCCCCATAGTAAATAGCTTCTGCACCAACTACTTCTGCCCATGCTGTGGCTAAAGAGAGCAGGATGGAATTCCTGAAAGGAACGTAACTTGGTGGTATCCCTTGAGTTTCTGCTTTTGGTAGGTCAATAGAATTATCAGTAAGCCCACTGCCACCTATCTCTTTCAAGAAATCAAGATTAATTACCTTGAAATCCAGTGCATTATAGAATGAAGAAATATCTTTTGCGCAATTATATTCTTTTTTATTTGTCCTCTGCCCGTAATCAACATGAAGGACGTAAATATTATGCCCATCTTTTTTTGAAATTGCAGCGCAAACTGCAGAATCCATTCCTCCACTAAGCAATACAACGGCAGTTTTCATGTTTCTATCGCCCCCTCGGCAAAAACGTCATGCCTGTGTATTGATTCATAGCTCAAACATTCTGCGTGAATTTTTGATTTTTTAAATTTAGAAGAAGCAAGGGATAACATATTTCTGCAAACATCCTCAACGAAAAGTGGGTTTGTATGCATTTTATCTACAACAAATGATTCATCCTGAGTTTTTAATAAAGTAAATACCCTTGATGAAAATGAATTTTCTACGGCCTCAATCATCTCTTCGAGGTCAATATCATTGTCAAACTCTGTTTCAATCTTTAAATTCCCAACGGCCCTTTGTATGTGTGTCCCCTTCTTATTAACGGCCAAGGCATGCGGACATGCTGTATTTCCTACAACACTCACTTCTAATATTTTTATCCATGTGCCATTGTTATTTTCTAGCCTTACTTTGACATCGTGTATCTCAATTGTATCCTTCTTACTTACAGGTGTCTTTTCGTATATGGGTATTTCAGATTCAAATTCAATTTCAGCGCTTACATAGCTGTGTTTTACCTTCAATTTTTCAAGTATGTGCTTGCCTATTTGTTCTAGTGATTTGTGATTATCCCTGACTTCATCTTCTAAGATCTCTGTGATACTCTCGATGAATCTGCTCATATGGACTCCTTTTTTGTCCTGGTCTAAATCCATAAAAATATTGATTTTTGGTATATGGCGAAATTCTTTGTTATTTCTGTCTATCTTGATAAGAGTTTTTAGATTTTTGATTCCAACTCTTTCAAGTTTCAATTGATGTTTTGGCGACTCATCTTGAGTGTTAATCATTTGATCTCTCCAATTTTATGTATCTGAAGCAATACTCTGACATTATTGTGATTTATTGGATTTGTAAGATACATTTCACATAACTCTTTATAATTAAGTTTGCCCCAACAAGGCTGGATAATAAGAGGAACGTTAAAAGAGTTTTCCTCAATAAATTTCTTTAAAAAATCATAATCAATTCTATCAGCGATTACAGCCTTCATCTGGCCATTTCTTTTTTTTATGGCATTTACAATCTTTTTGAAAATGTCTAAATCATTTGTTTCGTTATTGCTACTTGGAGTCTTAATATCAACACTGATGAAATCAATTTTCAGTAAAACGTCATTATAAACTGAACCGTTTGTTTCGATGCTTACGTAATAATTTTCTTTGTGAAGTTTATCAACAATTTCTCCTATATTCTGGAGCAAAGGTTCTCCCCCAGTAATTAGAACAGAATTAATACCATTGTTTAATTTATCAATTTCTTCTATGATTTCATCGGTACTTCTTTCAACTGCATTATAGCTGGCATATTTAGTGTCACACCAACTGCAGTCGAGATTGCATCCAGAGAGTCTTAAAAATATAGTAGGCTTGCCAATTTCTAATCCCTCTCCATTGAATGAGGTAAATATTTCAGAAACAAGGAGATTTTTCATTGGAAGACCTCTACGTAAGAGCCTTCACCTTCATATAGTCTTATAGAAAAAAGCTTAACTTTAGTTTTTTCAAATTCCTTTTCGAGGTTTAAGAAAATATC
The DNA here is from genome assembly GCA_020854815.1 of Methanofastidiosum sp. Classification (NCBI taxonomy): domain Archaea; kingdom Methanobacteriati; phylum Methanobacteriota; class Candidatus Methanofastidiosia; order Candidatus Methanofastidiosales; family Candidatus Methanofastidiosaceae; genus Candidatus Methanofastidiosum; species Methanofastidiosum sp. The sequence continues at coordinate 7,052 of JAHKLW010000056.1, forward strand.
CTTTGCCATATTCTCTACTGTTGGTTGGGGGTACAAATCATTCAAAAAACAATGATCCATCTTACTTACTATCTTTTCTGTGACTATTTTCTTTAAATCAAAAAGGTCCATGACCATCCCAGTTTTATCTAGAGTACCTTCCACTGTAACGATCAATTTGTACGTGTGACCATGTAGATTAGCACATGCACCATCGTAATCAACTAATTTGTGCGCTGCATCAAATTTGAATGTTTTACTTAATCTAAATTTCATGATAATCACATATAGAAAACTATACAATAAGAGACTAAGATTAATTTATAATGATTTCTCTTAATTTATATAATAACTCAGCTTTTACTTTCCTTCAACCCTTTTTCCACTTCTTTGTATATCCTCTTTAGTATTTCAGCCCTATTGTCTGAATTCAATATGCTTCTGCCAACTACAATAACAGATGAGCCATTAACAATTGCTTCTTCTGGAGTGCATATCCTTTTTTGGTCAGAAACTTTATCGTCTCTTAATCTTACCCCGGGAGTTACATATATCAGTTCTTTACAAAGATTTGGCCTAATAATATTAATATCATTGGGGGAGCAAACTATCCCGTCACACCCATTTTCTGATGCCATTTTTGCATATTGCACTAATGCATGGTCAAGAGGCTTGTCAATTAAAATATCTTTTAGAGATTTTTCATCATGGCTTGTAAGAACTGTTACGCCTAAAATATTTGGCCTGATATTTCCATAATATTTGACACCGCTATTTACACCCCTAACTGCCGCCCGGATCATCTCTTTTCCGCCCATCGAGTGAATTGTAAACATCCTGACTTTGTGCTTGACCAAAGCCTTTGAAGCGCCTTCTACTGTGTTTGGAATATCGTGAAATTTAAGATCCAAAAAAACATCCCTATCATAGCTTTGTGGGATTTTGATTGAAGAAGTTCCTTCAGAAACAAATAATTCCTTCCCGATTTTGTATACTCCAACATATTCACAACTCTCTTCAACTAATTCTTTGGCCAAATCTAAATTATCAACATCAAGCGCTAGGCATATCCTCTTCCGAACATCATCATCCATAATCATTAGCTTCGCCACTCCCTTGGATTCTTTCTCCACAGTTCAATTTCACTCTTGCTATTGCCAATCTTATCTGATTCATACTCAAGCAAGCCTTCAAGTGACAAAAGACTTTGAAAAGGAACATCTAGCTCTTGGAATAATTTTATAGATTCAGGAAATTGGTAAGAGAATATAGAACAGGCATTCAAAGATTTTGCAGAAGACTCTTTTAATAAATTGATCGCCCTTCCAAGGGATCCACCTGTTGAAACAACATCTTCTATAACAAGTATATTTTTATCAAAATCAATATTCCCTTCAATGCTCTGTTTTTTCCCATAGTCCTTGTGGGAAGACCTAGCATATCCAAACGGCACATCAAGTTTATCAGAGAGCCATGCACCCCAGGAGATGCCGCCTGTTGCAACTCCAATTACAGATTCAATTTCCATATCTTTTATTTTTTCTAAAAATCCCGATATGATCTTTTTTCTCTCTTTTGGATAGGATATCAGCCTTCTTGTATCGCAGTAAATGGGACT
>JAHKLW010000057.1 GCA_020854815.1 Methanofastidiosum sp.
CAATTACTGCGAGTGGGTTGAGATTGCAAGGCTAATGGGCTGGAAACTACCGGATGAAGAAGTACAGGTGCTTGAAGAAGTTCCGATGGTGGTCTAATGGGCGAGAATGTTCATGAGATCAGGGCAAAGGCCAGCAGCCAGATAAAGGAGCTTTTAGAAACTGGGGCTAAAATCTATGGTATCAATGAGGCCGAGGCCCTACGGCTTGCAATTATCAAGACTTATGGTGAATTTTTGCCTTTAACTAAGAATTATAAGGAGGCAACTAGGCAAGATTAGAGTTTTACGCCTCAAAAGTGGAATAAACTGCTATTTTATTTATAAAGTGTTTCCGGCAGTTTAGGACATTTGAGGCGATTTAACTTTTTTATCTCTCTAATCTACCCTAAACAGTTTTTAGGAGGTTTTTCATGAAAGAAGATACAATTTTATGGATTAAGTGCGTTGGCTTATGGCTGTTGGGTACTCTTTCATTATTGCTATGGATCTACCTAATATGTGAAATGGTGGGTTGTGGTTACTAATGTTACAAGACATCTTAGAAGTGGCCATGGAGAATCCCAATAGGCCTTTATCGTCAAAATTCCTATCCGAAAAGACTGGAATATCTCAAAGTTCGATAACTACGTCTCTTAAGAAATTTGCAAAGAGGAAGGAGAATAACGATAAGCTTTACCCTGGATTTGAAATATATTTTGAGCCGATAGGCCAGGGGCGATTTAAAATAATCTTCACAGGTGAGGCCTATTAAGTTTCAAATGTTCTGTGAGCATGAAGGAAGATACACATGGTTTAATCTGAACGGTTCTGCTGAAATCGGACCTTTCAAGTTTACGCTTTTGCAGTGCATGAGCTGTCATGACGATATCGCTATTTCTGGAGAACTCCAAGCCAAGATGATAAATTGTGAGGAGAAGGCGCAATTCATTAAAAAGATATTGGAGTGGTGTAAGAATGGATGATGGAGACCTAGTTATCGGACTATTTACATTTCTAATCCTTGCCCTTACATATCTGGCTATGTTGGTGATCCCGTGAAATCCGGACAGCAGATAGCTAAATACGTCAATCAAGGCAACGTTTCTGAAAGGTGGTTTTTAGAACTCCTGGGAATCTGCGGACATAATCTTAAGGTGGTCGGCAGATTCATTGAAGATCTGCCGGAAGATCCTGAATGGGAGCTATATATGCACAACAGCGAGAGAGAGCAGCAGACGGAATCAGGCGATTTATACTGTACAAAATGCGGCAGAATCTTTGAGATCAAGAGCAAATCTAAGGATAAAATAAGCATGACTGCGAAAGATGTTGATAGAGAGCTTGATAACAAGGGTATTACAGTGCTTTTTCCCATCTGGACTAAGGGCTTTGGGAGGGTTTACAAGATCTACGCTGTCAATTTGAATGAGCTTATAAGAAAACGATTCAAGGCTACCAAGGAAGTCAATCATTTTGATGAGAATTATTACATTTATGGCCATCAGATACTAAGCTACACAAAAATAGCCATCACATCTAACACAAGGAAAGACGATATTTTAACGACATTTAACGAAATCGGACTAGGTTGTAGGGGGTAAATTTTTCATGAACTATAATATGAAGTGGGCATTTTTGCCTATTTTTTTCATGAAGTTAAGCCTTAATTTTAATGAACAGTTCATGAATTTTTTTAGATTTTTCATGAAGTCGAAAAAACGTTCATTAAAATTAAGGTCTTTTTTCATGAACAGTTCATGAATTTTCGGGGTGTTTTTCATGAAAGTTACAGCAGATAAGAGGTATTGTCATCCTGTGCAGGTGTATCTCTGCGATGAATTATATGACAATTTAAACAGTCTTGGAGGTTGTAAAAGCGACCATATAAGGGCTGCATTACAAAAATACATAAGAGAAAAAAGAGATCCAATAGAAAGGCTTGATGAAGAGGCTGCAATTTTACAACAGAAGCTAGGAGAGGTCTATAGTTTAAAAAATCGGATAAAAGAAGAGCAAGAGCGACAGATAAAAGTAAACTTTGAAATGGATAAGGCATTAAAATACAAATTAGAGCAATTAAAGCCCACGATAAGGAACAGAATAAAAATTACCGGATTAGAAAGCTTGATATCCGATGAAAAAGTTATTAAAAACTATTCTGAATATTTAGGAATTTCTAACGAGCGTTTTTTAGAGCTTATTTCAGACACAAATTTTTAATTTTTCCATTTCATTAATTCTAAATTTCTTTCATTTCATGTCATGTCATGAAGTTAATTAATTAATTAATTAATTAATAAATATAATATATATAATATAATATAAACCGTCAAAAAACGAAGTCAAAAAAATTAACAAATATAAATAATTAAAAACAATATAATGTCCATGGCCAAAAAGCCCGTACAAGTTTTTTTAGATGAAGATCAAATAGAAGCACTCAAAAATCGTAAGGGCAATTTAAGCGATAACGTCAGGTCTGCAATAAATGACTACTTAAAAGGAGCTAAAACAATTCATGATTTTCATGAATCACAAACTCCTAAAGCACCAGCTGCACCAATTACGCCAAGTATTACAGAAGATCTTAAGCAAGAAATAGCAAATGAAGTTCTAAAAAAAGCACAAGAGAGCTTAAAATCCGATAATCATGCTGTAGATCTTCTAGGCACATTCCAGAAATACGAGCCTTATATCAACATTGTAGCTGAATTTGTCAAAGGCATGGCTACAAATATCCAGACAAAAACGCCCAGATCACAAGCTCCGCAGGCCAATGGAATTCTTTTAAGTCAAATACCAGCCGGAGCTGAAAAAATAGAAGCTATCAGAACTGGATTTTACAGGGGCATGCCTGTAATTTCTCCATTAAATGAAGGCTACAGGCCAGAGCTTCCGCCAGCTGCAGCACCGCCTCAACCACATTTCACAAGACAGGAAGAACCTGAAGAAGAGACACCACAAGCTCCGGCAGCCGAAGCTCCACCAAAAACAGATCCAATAGTCGAAGGTATCAAGATGGCAGACATCAACGATAAAATGAACATGGCGCTAGATTTCATCAAGAAAATGAAAACTGAAGAGTTTCGATCACAAATCGAAAAGAAGGAAGATCTATTTACAAAGTATAAAACATTCTTTGGATTCATACCCAAAGACGTCAAGGACTACTTGAAAAAGCTAGACTTTACCTTTGTCCAGACCAAGCTCACATTGGAAGATCCTGAAAAGGCACAGATTGTTGAAGAGCTACAAGCTTGGGATTACCTGGAAGAGCAGTTTAACAAGCTTAAGGAGGTGTTGTAGAAATGCAAAGGATCAACGTATTGATCACAGACGACCAGAAAGAAGCCTTAAAACAGGCCGTAAAACGGTCTGATGGGGTGTATATCTACTTAGAGAGCGAAGCACAAGTAGTAAGGAAAGCTTTGAACGATTTTTTCGTAAAACACCCCTAATCTTACACTATTCTCATGTAAATTCGATACTACAGAACTTACCTCTTTATAAATGAACTCCCTATAAATATGGAATAATGGCTTTGAAATTAGGCAGCACAATACAGATTCCAGACGACTACAATTTAATACCCAAAAACATTATAGTGGGGCAAAATGGGGTGGGAAAGACAAATCTACTGAAAGTTTTCTACAAGGAATTAAACAAGGCAGGATACACAGTCATAGTCTTTGACAAGCTACACAACTACAAAGGCCTAGCCCCCAACTTTATCGACAAAAACAATCTAGAGAAGATAGCCCCGCATGATCTGGTAAAAGAGATCCTGACATACAACGAAAGCACGGTAATAGATTTTCTCGGAATTCATGGCAAGAGAATTAGGGCCAACATCATTGATCAATTTATTCAAGCATACATGGACTTAAAACCAAAGCTAGCCAACTCACAAAAATACGCTTTTTTAATAGACGAAGTTCAAAATTTTATCCCACAAACTGGGGCAAAATCAGAAGAGCTTATGGAATTCTACACGGAAAGCAGGAACTATAAGACCATTTTCATCGTTGGCGGAACCAGATTTGCTTCAGTCCACAAGGAGATCGTTGAAAACGCTAACAACATTTTCATCATGAGAACGAAGTTCAAAAATTCAATAGAAGTCATCAAATCTCTTTTAAAATATGAATTGGATAAGGAAGGGCTTAGACAAACTATAAACAAGATCCAGAATTTGGATGTCGGAGAAGTAATTTTATGGAGTTCACAGGGGGCTTAAATTGTTACAACATGGCAAAATCGACCTTTACAAAAGGTCAGAAACTAGAACAGTTCAAACAGGAGGGCAAACCATGACAAAAAATGCAACTATCGGGAAGGTAGGCCAGGCTTTGATACCTGACACAGAGACCTCCATCTACTTTGCTAAAAGAGGCTTTTACGTAGTTGGTGGAGCGTATATCAACAACATGGTAGGAAACGCCATTAACGCATACCTTCCAGTAGACAAGATCCCTAATTTGCCAATAGTTAGCAAACCTACGCTAGCTAGAGGTATTGGGGCATTAGCCATGAATTTTGGCTACAACATGATCCCTAGTTTAGGGGCAGATCTGCCTATAGTGGGTAAGATCGATGTAAAAGAAGGCGTAAAATACGCAACTGCAGGAGCATTCGCTAGCTTCTTTGGGTCACTCGTTATAGACGTGGTAGAATTCATTGGGGTAGATGTTCCAGCAAGCATAGAACAGGCAATTAGGTAAGGAGGAATAAAGATGGGAGTATCAACTTACAGACTATCCGAAAATGACGGAAACTATACCGGAGCAAACGGAACAACAGCAAACACATGGGAAAGAGTAGCAAAATGGCAGGTCAACAAGACCGAGTTAGTGGTCATTGATCCAGCTGCAACATTAAAAGCGTTAGTAAACGATACTACGCCAGCACAGATAACTACAGGGCTTATCAAAATCGTTAAGGAAGATCCATTAGAAGAAAAGAGCCAGCTGCTGTTTTCAGGAAACTTGAAAGACTTCTCTACATGGGCGAATCAGATCCATAGAGATTATACCCAGCACTGGAACAACTACGCAGAAATACCGCCAGACTACTTCATTTCTATATACTACAAGTCCGCAACTGCAGCAGTAGCAGCAAATTGCAACTACTCTTTAGAAGTTACAAGGATAACAGGGCTTACAAGTGAGGAAATTAAAAAGAATTTCCCAGGCGCTTACTTCGCTTAAGCCCCTTTTATTTTTTAATTTAAAGGGGGCTTGATTTGGGTAATTTCTCAAAAGATCTAGGGGGGAAGTCTGTAGCCAATGGAGCTACGGACACCCTTTTAACATTTGGACCGCCTAACGGAGGGAAGCTAAAGACAGTATATGTTTACTTGCCGCTATACGTAAGGCTTTACATCAATATAGATGACAGGCCAGTACAGATTTTAGACGGGGCAATCGATGGATCACTAGACTTGAATCTCTCTTTTGAAAAGCTTGAAATCATGTTATACAACAACACAGGAGCAACGATCACAACTAAGAACATCACAGTTTCAGGGGAGGCTGACTAATGCTTAGATCACTAGAGCTGTTCCTGGATACTTTGAACTATCCGCTAAACATTGGGAGGCGTGGGACTCCAAAATGGGGGATGGATCAAGTTACCACAACTTCCTTGACATACGTTACGATAGTCTCCTGGACGCCAGCAACAGGGCATAAGGGATATCTTGAAGAAATCGCAGTACAAAGCGCCGATTTTACCAAAGTCCAGGTACAGGTAACAGTCAACGATACAGTAGTTTTCACAGATAAGACGCCACTATCTGGGGTAAGCGCGCCATTTAGGGGACTTTTGATAGAGGAAGCAAAAGACGTTAAAATTGAAGTAAAAAGCTCAGATGGAACAAGCATAACAGTTGCAGGGTCTATCGTAGGCAGGGAGATTTAATGGGCTTTGATCCAATACTTGATACTAATGATTTTCTAAGAAAGCCCACAGGCCTAACAGATGGGGATCTTTTATATTGGAATAGTGGGGCTTTAAATAGGCTACCAATAGGATCAACAGGGCAAACGCCCCAGGTAGTTGGGGGGCTTCCAAGTTGGGCAAATGGAGCAAAAGATTTATTTTTTGCTAGGTATGGTTATACATGTTGGAACATTTCAAGCATTTTTTCAGAATTAGCTACACCACTCCAAATAGTTGATGATACAAATACATATTCACTAAATTCAAGCACTGCTGCACTTCGAGCCAATTGGGGAAATCTAATAACTTTAATGGCAAATTCTGGGGCGGACTATGGTTATATATCTCCATATTTATCGTGGGAAACTAATTTACAGGCAGGACATTCCACTCTACCAGTGACAGCGATGATATATTATACTTCTTCTAGTATATCATCATTAGTTCATAATACAACAACATGGACAACAAAAGGCGGTATAGCTACAAAAATAGGAAGTCCAACAAGCATGAGCATCCATGATGAATTAAAATTATATTTACAAGGAGGAAGTGGAGAATATTATTCTAAGACTAAAGACAATAAAGTTTGGATAACTGACGGTTATCAATGTTCAATTATTCCTAAAACAATAACTTCAAGCTGGTTGTCCCTAAATAATTTTTCAAGTATAAAATACATTGAATTTTATGACGATGGAGATAGTGTGAAAATTAATAACGACACCGATTTAGTATTTACAGGCACAAATGGACAACCTACAACATTAGATATAAGTTCAAATAATATATATTGGGATACTGAAACCGATTATGCTGGAATAACTCAAGTCGAGATAGTTTCAGGAAATCCATTAATAGTTTTTGAAAAGGCTTAGGTGATCATAGTGGTAACTTTAGACGCATTGGAGGAAAAAGCATGATTAATCCAGAACATTTGAACATAGCCGGAAATGTCGCACAGATTATCACAGCTGGCGCTTTAATCGGGATAGCCTACCAGTATGGGAGATTAAAGGGTAAAGTCGATCAATTCATTTTGGATAGTCAAGGCCTTGTGAAGAGACTAGAAAGAATTGAAAACAAGATCATGGACTGCTTAGGCACTAACATAATGAAAAAGGAGGTAGGATCTTAATGATCAAACTAAGGGGAAAAAGAAGGCTAATTGTAGCTATAGTAGTTACGGGAGTTTATGCAGTTACAACACTAGCAGGAGTTCCACTAGACTACATTAAACCACTAGTTGAAGTAGGACTTCCCGTAATCGTTGGGGGAATCACAGCTACAGATCTAGCCAGAATTTGGAAAGAGTATGACGGAATCCCTGAAGAATAGGGGGGATCTCAACGTTTAGAAAAATCTTGGAAATTATATTTTCATTTTTCAAAAAGAAGAATGAAACACCAATAGTCAAGGAAGAAATCAAGACGGAGGCTAAAAAGATGGCAAAAGAAGAGAAAACAGCGGAGCAGGAACTAACTGAAATGAGAAAAAACGCACAAAGACCAAAATCCATCAGGGCAATAGTTGAGAACATAGGCCAGGAAGGAGAACTTATCACTTACGAGATCAGGGAATCTGGCACAGGCAAGACAATAGGTACAGTCCAGGCTAAAGGATTTTTCCATTTAGATGAAGCGATGGAGAAATGGCAGGAAGAGAACAACATCAAGCTAACATGGGATTACAAATCGAAAGATTGCAGCGGATACCAGAATAAGACGATAAAACCAGATTGTAAATGTGAGGAGGACAACGCATGAAAATAGATAAAAAAATACTATACGGTATCGGAATCCTAGGGGCAGGAGTAGGAGCTTACATGGTCATAAAGCCCAGACTAGCCCTAGCAAGCCAGGGAGCGACACTTGCAGCAATACTTCCAGCAAGTGCAGCAGCTACAGGAACTTCAACAGCTGTAACTCCAAAGGCAACAACAGGAACACAGGCAAAAACAGCAGTTTCAGGCCTAACAGAACTGATTAACAAGGTTACAGATTCTACAGCACAATGGATCAAGGACAACACAAGCCCAGATATGAAAAAGTATTATGAGGGCATAGCACAGCAGACAGCAAGCTCATTTATGGCCTTAGTAAATGAAGGCTGCATGACGCCAAGCTACGCAGAACACTTAATACAGTCAAATAAGACCGCATTGGCCCAAGCTTCAGGAGATTTTTTTACACCTGCTGCGACAGTCTCAGAACTGCAGCAAAGATGGTCAGAAGGAACAATATCTGCACATACGTACTGGGAGCAAGCTAACTCAAGCGGATTAAGCGGCAATAAGATAGAGGTATCCTGGTAGGTGGAAAAAATGGTAAGTCTCTTCGGATTTGAAATTAGGACGCCTATAGATAGCATAGTGGCTAAATCTACGCCAGAACAGATCACATACTACACGATCCAAAACAGGGCTATTTCAGACATAAACACAAATGTAAGCCCAGCAGTAGCAGAAAGGATAAGCTCCCAGCTGGGAATCGCCAAATCTACTTTAGACAATTTCCTTAGAACAACTGAGGAAAAATTTGACGATATGCCAACTTGGACTAAAGATTTGACTATGCTAGGACTTGCAGGAACTAGTCCGTTTTCAGCAGCTCCGTACTTAGTTAATAGGACTGTAGACACTGGAATAACTATCAAAACTGGAGTAAATCAGGCCGTTGAAAACACTGTCGCAGGCATAAAACAGGGATTCCAAAACGTTATCCCTGATATACCTAAACTGGAGTTCCCAAATCTAAAGAGAAATCTGATCATAGCGGGGATAGCCGGAGCGGGCCTAGGACTTGCAGCACTATACGTCTACGGGAAGGCAACTAAGCCCGATATTAGGGTGAATTTTGACACCAAAGACATCAAAGAGGCGATTTAATGGTAGAACAATGGATATTAGACAGTATCAAGGCTAAAGGCTACAGCACGTATGAGGAATACCTGGCAAAAGTAGTTTATCCACAAAGCAAAAAAGGAACTATTTTAGGAGATACCTACACTTCTGTCCTGAACATAGACGAAGGTAGGGCGATAAATCCAACAATGGCAAGAGTATTAGAGCTTTACCCAAACATACAGGAAGTAACTACAGAAAGATTTGAAGACTTCTGGGATGGGTGGAAGGAAATAAAGCAGTCGCTAATAAGCCAGTTCAGCGGCACACCTTCAGGAGCTACACCTGCAACTATAGGAACTGTAGGGGGGGCTACAGCTGCGGCCAATGCAACTTCAGGATCGAACGTTTTGAAATACATTCCTTTGGTCGCTGGCGTGGGGCTTCTTGGCCTGGCCTTGATGAAGAAGGATTAAACATGGATTCCAAACTTCTAGTCTTGGGAGCTGGGGCTGTAGGTTTAGGATCTATTTTGTTATTTGATTCAAGTTTATTAAAATCACCTTTTAGCGTTCTAGGGCTACCTATAAGCGATAAATCAAAGCTTTTGAGCTTGATAAATCAAGAAAGGATGAAAGCCGGAGCTAGGGCGCTATCTCATGACACAACACTAGAACAGATAGCTCAATACTGGGCTAATGAGTGTGTGAAGTATAACATTTCTGAACATTACTATAACGGGTCTACTCCAAGCATTAGGGCGTATCAATTCGGGCTTACTGGAACTGGGAAGATTTACGAGATATTAAGCAAAACTTACGCCCCTGAAAAGTCAGTTATCAACTTTTTGAACAGCCCAGACCATAAATATGCCATGCTTCTAGGGTCTCTTTCCAGGGCAGGAGTTGGAATAGCAACATACGGAGACCCAACTTTCAAAATTTACGTTATTAACATGATGTAGGAGGAAAAACAATGAAAAAGTCTATTAAAGCCATGCTTTTGCTAAGCATTTTCATGCTAGTAACTGCAGGCGCAGCAAGTGCAAACACCCAACCGATTTTTATAGAAAAAAATTGGGAACATGCAGATCTAAGGGTAGAAACAAATCACAGGGAAGGTCAAACGATAGTATATAGTGTAAGTTTAGCCCCTTTAAACACCCCTGGAGATGGGGAAATTATAGGCTACATTAGAGCAAATGGAGCACTCCATATCCAAGAGGCGCTATATGCTTTCTGTTATGACAACAGGATTAACGCAGATTGGGGCTACAATCACTTAACTCAAGAAAGCGGACATTTTGAAAACACCAGTCCCACAAAATCTAACTAAATTTATTTTTTCTTTTTATTTTAGATTCAAAATGAGCTTTATTGTCCTAAAATCCTTTATTTATCCGCTATTAATTAGCAATATTGCAAATATTTGGGAAAAACTATTTAAACTTACTTCTAAAGGTAATATGTGAGAGAGATAAGTATGGGTACTAAATCCCCTATTAATTGCG
>JAHKLW010000058.1 GCA_020854815.1 Methanofastidiosum sp.
CAATATGTTGCAGCAGGCGCAGATAAGGATGGATACTATCTATTTGATTGGAATGGAAAGAAACTTTGGAATCGAACAAATAGGGAAATATATTTCTGGGCCATTCACGTAGCAGACGACGGGAAATGGCTTCTCGGAGGATCTGGAAAATTTATGGGCGGTAGCACAGAAATGAGAATGAGCAACAATGTTTGTTTTTTCAATACTATTAATTTTGCTAAAGCAGGAGAACAACCAGATAAAAATACCCAAGTCACAACAACACCTTCAGAACCTACAACGCCAACTCAGACTACAAATATATTCCCAAATGCCAATGCTGGAAGCGACTTCGAAACAAAAGTTGGTGAAGCTATCCATTTTGATGGAACTAAATCTAGTGATGAAGATGGTAACATAGTTAGTTACAAATGGGACTTTGGAGATGGTAAATCTTCAATAGATCCAGAACCTCTTCACCAATACACAACTGCAGGGGTATACAAAGTAACACTAACCGTGACCGATGACAAAGGGGATACCGGACAAGATGTTCTTTATGTCACAGTAAAAGATTCACAACCTGAATCCCCAATTAAAGGCGTGCCAGGATTCGAACTACCTGCATTACTGGGTGGGTCAGCTGTTGCATACTACATAATCTCAAGAAGGAAGAGAAAATAAATAGTTAACTTTATATTTTTTCTTTTATTTTAAATTTTTAGGTGATACAATGTATCCGAAAATGGATCAAAGAAAAATGCAGAAAATGATGAAACAGATGGGTGTGTCTACTAAAGAGATACCTGCAGAAAGAGTTATTATTTTTACAAAAGATAAAAAAATGGTCTTCGATAAGCCTCAAGTCACTGAAACTACTATGATGGGTCAAAAAACATATCAACTTGCTGGGAATTATAGAGAAGAAGCAAAAGAAATTGAAATCACTATAAATGATGATGATATAGAACTTGTAGTTGCTCAAACAGGTGCAGATAAAGAAAAAGCAAAAAATCTTTTAATAAAAAATAAAGGAGATATTGCAGCCACTATTATGGAACTTCAAAAATAATCATGATGATTTTTTCATTATTTCTACTGCTTCATCAATCTCCTTTTTTGAGACTATTAATGGTGGAACGAGTCTAATGACTTTGTCCCTTGTGCAGTTTATGAGTAGATTATTATCAAAACATCTTTTTACAAAATCACTGCACATATCTTCAAACTCGATTCCGACCATAAGACCAATACCTCGTAGATCCTTAACATTCGGCATATCTTTCATAAATTCTAATTCTTTTAGTAGATAATCTCCCATGATTCTGGAATTTTCAATCAATTTATCCGATTCAATAGTGTTCATCACAGTTAAGCCAACAGACGTAGCAAGAGGATTACCCCCAAAAGTAGTCCCATGGTCACCTGGTTTTAATACATTCGCAACTTCTTTTTTAGCAACAATCGCGCCTATCGGTACTCCGCTTCCAAGAGCTTTGGCTAAAGTCATAATATCTGGTTTTATATCATAGTTTTGAAAAGCAAACCATTTTCCCGTTCTTGCCATACCACACTGTACTTCATCAAAAATTATCAATATTCCTTTATCTTCTCTAAGGTCCGAAAGAGTTTTCATAAATTCCTTTGAAGCTATGTTGATTCCGCCTTCTCCCTGTACAGGCTCAACTAAGAATGCAGCTGTTTTCTTATTTACTTTCTCAACAATGTCATTTACATCGTTGAACTCTGCTCTAACAAAACCTGGAGGAAATGGACCAAAGCCAGCCCTATACTTGTCTTTATCTGTAGTCATTAAAGTTGCAATAGTTCTCCCATGGAATGAATGTGAAAAGTATATTATTTCATCTTTGCCCTTATGAGATTGAAAACGTCTAGTTAGTTTTATTGCACCTTCATTTGCTTCAGCACCACTATTACAAAAGAACGCCCTATCAAGTCCAGATGTCTCACATAGTTTTTTTCCCAAAAGATATTGGGAAGGGATATGATAAAAATTACTCACATGAATTACTTTTTGTGCCTGTCCTGATATGCATTTAACAATCTCTGGGTGGGCATGTCCAAGTGAATTAACAGCAATGCCTGCTAAAAAGTCAAGATACTTTTCACCCTCTGCAGAATATAAATAACATCCTTCCCCTCTTTCTACTACTAAAGGAAATCTTCCATATGTATTAAATATATAATTACTTTCAAGATTCTTTGCTTCTTCTAAGTTCATTATCTCACCTAAGTATGGTATTCAGCATTAATTTTAACATAATCATAAGATAAGTCACAACCCCAAGCTTTAGACGAATATTCTCCTAAGTTCATATTTATTAGTATTTTTACAAATTCATTTTGTAATGCTTTTCTTGATTCACTCTTTGGGATGCCTGCGGTCTTGCCATTTCTTACAATCATTAAGTCTCCAATCCAAACATCTAAATTAGGTAGATCCATTTCTGCACCTGAATATCCCACAGCCGCTACAATTCTGCCCCAGTTAGGGTCTTCCCCAAAAAGAGCGGATTTGACTAAGCTTGAAGAAATAACTGCTTTAGATGCTATATCAGCGTCTTCTTGGCTCTTGGCACCAACGCATTCACATTCTATTAGCTTTGTTGCCCCTTCTCCATCCCTTGCAATTTTTTTGGCTAATTCTATGCAGACATAATCTAAAGATTTTTTAAAACTTTGAATTTTATCATTTGAATCAACATTAATGTTTGAAAGGCCATTTGCCATTATTATTACCGAATCATTTGTGCTGGTGTCGCCATCAACTGAAATACGATTAAAAGATTTGTTAACAGAGGAAACAAGGGATTCTTTTAGGATATCAGGAGAAATATTTGCATCGGTAAGAATAAAACACAACATAGTCGCCATATTTGGGTGTATCATTCCACTTCCTTTTGTAATTCCTGAGATGATATATCCATCGTTTTCTATTGTTATTTCTTTTTTTACAAGATCCGTTGTTAAAATGGCCCTTGCTATGTTTTCTGAAGCGCAAGGAGAACTCTCAAGAATCGGTACAGTCTTTTCAATTGCACTTTTCATTATATCCATTGGTATAGGTATTCCTATTACCCCTGTAGAGAATACTAAACAATTATCGATATTAATACCCAGTTTTTTACTAGTATACTCTGCAGTAAATAAAGCATCTTGTATTCCTTCATTTCCAGTACAGGCATTTGCAAATCCACTGTTACATACAATTGCTTGGGCTTTTCCATCAGAAAGAAAATCACGATCCACTATAACAGGGGCAGCAGCTGCCTTGTTTTTAGTGAATACCCCTGCAGCATTACACAATTTATCAGAATAAATAATCGTGAAATCTAGTTTTTCTTTTTTGAAACCAGCATGTATGCCCTGACCTTTTATACCCTTGACTGTTGTGAGACCTCCATCAATAATATTCATCAAATCCCCTTCAATAAAATATAATGAAAGATATATAAGATTAATGTTAATCCTCTGACATTTTGAATATAAAAAATAAAAAAAGAACGGTATTTGAAATATATTCTATAAATATCGATTCTAAATGTTTTATTTTATACGGAATAGATTTTAATAAAAAGAATAAAACAATGTTAGTAGATTTAATTATATCAAACAGAGGATGATAAACTATGGATAAAATTAGTTTAATAATATTTTTTTGTTCCTTATTATTACCTGGATGCATAACACAAGATAGGATTAAAGAATTACAGTCTGTTGAAATTAGAGAGTACCAAGGAGAAAATCTTTCTTCCTTTATCGAAGTTAGAGATGTTTCAATAAAAGGACCACAGAAGATAGATATATCGGATTATACATTGGAAGTATTTGGATTAGTAATGGAGCCTAAGAACTATACCTACGACCAAGTCATAAGCACACATAGAAAATATCAGAAAGTTGTACATATATATTGTGTAGAAGGATGGGATTCAAGAAATTTGTGGGAAGGAATACTACTAACTGATATATTTGATGAAGTTGGAATAGATCCAAAAGCATCTACAGTCATATTTTATGCACATGATGGTTACTCTACTTCACTACCTTTAGACTATATCCTCAATAATGATATATTGCTTGGATTTAAAATTAACGGTATCACCCTTACCCCTGGAACAGGATACCCTTTCATCTTAGTTGCGGAAGACAAATGGGGATACAAATGGGCAAAATGGATTACAAAAATTGAAATATCAGATAATAAGGATTTTAGGGGATACTGGGAGAGCAGAGGCTATAGCAATGAAGGAGACCTAAACAAATCATTTTTTGATTAAGATATACCGTTAGATTTATATTTTTAAAATAAGTATATATCTTTATGTCGGAATTTAATAATAAACAAATGTTTCAGATATTAAATATAATTGCTGTAGTAGGAACTATTTTTGTCAACTATCTTGCCAATGCCCTTCCAATAAATGGAATTGATACTCGAGAACTTTCTGATTCAATACCAAATCTTTTCGTACCAGCAGGTTTAACCTTTGCCATATGGGGAGTTATTTATATTTTGATAATCCTCTTTGCCACATATCAAGCTAGGGATCTATTTAAAAAAGAAAAGATTGAGATGCCATTTATAAAGAAAACATCCTATTACTTTTTCTTAGCCGGTATTGCTAATATAGCATGGATATTTGCATGGCACTACCAGCAAGTGTTGTTATCAGTATTAATAATGATAGTTCTACTTGGGTCTCTACTGAAAATATACTTAAATCTTGACATAGGAAAAGAGATAGTATCAAGAAAAGAAAGGATTTTTGTACAGATTCCAATAAGTGTTTACCTTGGATGGATAACTGTTGCAACTATTGCTAATGTCACAGCACTCCTTGTAACAATTAACTGGGATGGTCTTGGGATAAGTGAAGTAATCTGGACAATGATTGTAATAATTGTGGCATTGATTATAACTCTCTTAATGATTATCACAAGAAAGGACGTGGCATACAGTCTTGTTATAGTATGGGCATTATTGGGCATTTACATAAAGAGAACAGACCCATTATACGGTATTCAAAATGATGTAGCATTGACCGCTGTAGTTTGCACATTGATAATTGTATTAACTATAATTGTAGAAGTAGGTATGGATATCTTTATCAGAAAAAAATAAAATTTATTTAACCTTTTTCTTCATATCCTATGGGTACAACATAGAGGGGTATTTCATAACTTGATAAACCGGTAGTTTTTATTATTTCATTGTCGGAAAAAGCACCGACAGGACAAGAAGCAAGACCTAAAGATATCGCAGAAAGCTCTAGATTTTGGCAAGAGTGCCCAGCTTCCATAATTGTATATCTTATGCCCCGATTACCATACTTGTATTTCATTCTTTCAAAGTTAGCAGAAATAATAATTGAAATCGGTGCCTTAGAAATAAAGGCTTGACCCAGGCAATTTATTGCAATACTGCGTCTAGTATCTCCTTCTTTCACAAGCTCAAGACAGTTGGTAATTGGTACATATCTATAAACTCCTGCATTTATTTCTTCAAGGGATTCTTTACCTATTGCAATGTATATTGCTAGAGGATATAAAGCTCCAGCAGAAGGTACCGTTTTATACGGTCCATTATTTCTTACCCCGTAAGTAGCAAAAAGAAGATTGGATAACTGTTGAAATGAAATTCTAGATGACTTAAAACTTCTAACTGATTTTCTTTTGTACAAAATAGACTCAAGCGATTCTTCACCATCAATAGGATCATTAAGTTTTATCATAGTTATCCTCCCATGTGTAAAGGGAAGTATTTTGTGCTTTTTTCTTTTTTCCACCAAATAGGATTATTAGGATAGCTCCACCGACAAACCCTCCTAGATGTGCCATATATGCAACTCCTCCATAAGGATCGGTAAAATTGAATATTAATTGTAGAGCAAACCATATCACGAGATAGTAAAGAGCTTCAACTTTATAGATTCTTACAAATCCAAAAGGTATTATCGTACTAATCTTATTTTTTGGATAAAGAACAATATACGCACCTAGAACTCCAGATATAGCACCTGATGCGCCCACCGTTGGGATAATCGAATCGATATTAAATGCCATATGTGAAAGTGCCGCAACAATACCGCATAACAAATAGAAAATAAGATACTTTCCTTTTCCTATAGCTGCTTCGATATTGTCTCCAAATATTATAAGGAACCACATATTCCCAAGAAGATGTCCCCACCCTCCATGCATAAATTGGTGAGTAATAATTGTCCAAGGTTCTATGCCCATAAGAAAATTTCTTGGAACAAAAGAAAATATGTTATTTAATAAATCTCCAGTAAAAAAATTAATCGTAAATAACAAAATATTCGTGACTATCAAACCGTATGTTATATATGGTCTTTCCACAGAAATATTTTCGTCCGCGATAGGAAACATATTATTCTTGTGTTTGATTCATATTTATAAGGTTTTAGAATATTTCAACAATTGTTTTTATTTTGTTCTAAAAAGCTATAATATTGATTAAAATTCATTTTTAAACTCTATTTTAGCTTTATTAAGTAATTAGAAGAGAATTATGAATTTTTTATTTTTTTTATTAAGTTATTACTAATGAATTTCGTTTATAATATCTATTAAAGGATTAATGGCACTTTTAAACAATTAATTCCCTCCAAAACCCTTAAATACCCATTTTATAGTTTAAAACCATGGTGCCTAAAAAGGTGTTCTTCGTTAAAGGAAAAGGAGTTCACAAAGACCAACTTCAGTCTTTTGAGCTTGCACTTAGGGAAGCCGGAATTGAAAAAGCCAATCTTGTTTATGTTTCAAGTATTCTTCCACCCAATTGTGAAATTATTCCAAAGGAAGAAGGTTTAAAATGTTTAAAAGCAGGCCAAATTACTTTTTGCGTAATGGCAAGAAATGCTACAGATGAGCCACATAGGCAGTTGTCATCCGCTGTAGGGCTTGCAGTACCCTCAGAGAAAGGAACTTATGGATATTTAAGTGAAGTTCATATGTTTGGGCAAGACGAAAAATTTTCGGGTGATTACGCCGAAGACCTTGCTGCTACGATGCTAGCAACGACGTTGGGCATAGATTTTAATCCAGACACGGCTTGGGACGAAAGAAACGAGATATACAAAGCCAGCGGTAAAATCATTGATAGTGAAAGTATTGCAATTGCAACAAAAGGCGATTCATGCGGTAAATGGACAACTGTAATAGCCGCTGCAATATTCTTGATGGATTAACCATATCTTTATTTTAATTTACTTCTTTTCTTTAAATAGATTGTATATATACACTGTTCTCAATTATACCAAAAACTATTTAATATTAAAAACTCTCTATTATGTTATTTGTGGAGGTGTGTAAATTACTCTGGAATCAGATTTAATGGAGTTTTATGGGGCGGAATGCCCGACCTGTAAAGAAATAGAAAAACATTTACAAAAATTACAAGAAGAGGAAGGAATTGAAGTAACACGATTTGAGGTATGGCACAATGCAATAAATCAATCTATCATGATGAAATATGCAAAATCAAGGTGCATGGGAGTGCCTTTTTTATTTAATAAAAAAAATGAAAGTTTTCTTTGTGGCTTAAATGATTACGATGCAATTAAAAAATGGGCTAAGGGCGAAAAATAATTATACGTACAAAGGATTGAGAGGTGCTTGAATTATAATTGAAGATCAGGATCCCTTAAAAGAAAAAATGTTTCAAATAATAGACAGTAATGGAAAGCTTGTAGGATTAGATCCAAATTTAGATGAAAAACTTTTGAAAGAAATGTACTGGTGGATGGTATATGCGAGAATGGCAGATGATAAAGCTTTGAAACTTCAACGACAGGGTAGAATTGGCACATTTCCACCAACAACAGGACAGGAAGCAACACAAGTTGGCAGTGGCTTAGCAACAGATAAAGAAGATTGGATCTTTCCAGCTTTTCGAGAACTTGGAACTTATTTATTAAGAGGAATACCTCTAGAGAAGATGTTTCTTTACTTCATGGGTGATGTGAGGGGTAATATAATCCCTGAGAATGTTAGAAATTTACCTATGTATGTGCCAGTGAGTACACAAATTCCACAAGCTGTAGGTGCTGCATATGGAATGAAATTATCCAATAAAAAAAATGCGGCAGTATGTTATTTTGGTGATGGAGCTACATCAAAAGGAGATTTCAGTGAAGGATTGAATTTTGCAGGGATATTCAATACTCCAAATGTATTCATCTGCCAAAATAATCAATGGGCAATAAGTGTTCCAAGAAAAAAACAGACCGCATCAAAAACTATTGCACAAAAAGCTATTGCATATGGATTCCCAGGAATACTTGTAGATGGAAACGATGTTTTAGCCATGTACCTTGCTACAAAAGAAGCTCTCGAAAGAGCAAAAAGTGGCGATGGGCCTACACTTATTGAAGCGTATACTTACAGACTAAGAATGCATACAACTGCAGATGATCCAACAAGATACAGGACAGATGAAGAACTTAAAGAATGGGAACGAAGAGATCCTATAAATAGATTTAGGATATATCTTGAATCTTTAGGTATATGGTCAAAGGAATGGCAAAAAGAACTAGAAACTAAAGCGGAGGATATGATAAAAAAAGCTATTGAAAAAGCTGAAAATATTGAAGAGTTAAAGCCTGAAGATCTTTTTAGTTATATGTATTCAGATATGAATCCCTCTTTGACTGAACAACTTGATTATCTAAAGAAAATGTTAGCTACCAAGGAGATTGAAGAAAATTCTGAAAAAATTGAGGGGGGATTCCCATAAGCCAAATGAATATGGTCGAAGCAATTAACAATGCTTTGCATAACGAAATGAAAAGCGACGATAAAGTAGTCATTATCGGAGAAGACGTAGGTAAGGACGGAGGAGTCTTCAGAGTAACTGATGGATTAATCCAAAAATTTGGTGAAGATAGGGTGATAGATAGTCCTTTAGCTGAATCAGGAATAGTTGGATTTGCAATAGGTCTTGCACTTTATGGATTTAAACCGATTGCAGAAATTCAGTTTATGGGGTTTTTGTGGCCTTGTCTAGATCAACTTTCATCTCATGCTTCAAGAATTAGAAATAGGACATGGGGCAGATACAAAGTTCCCTTAGTTGTAAGAGCTCCATATGGAGGGGGAGTTCGAGCCTTAGAGCATCATGCCGAGAGTTTTGAAAGTATTCTTGCGCATATTCCGGGACTAAAAGTGGTAATCCCTTCAAACCCCTACGATGCAAAGGGGCTTTTGATTTCTTCAATAAGAGACCCAAATCCAGTTGTATTTTTAGAGCCAAAAAGGATCTATAGGGGCTTCAAAGAAGAAGTTCCAGAGGAAGCATACACAGAAGATATAGGTAAAGCCAAAGTGTTATTAGAAGGAGACGACTTAACATTAGTCGGATGGGGGTCCATTATTCCAAAGATCCTTAAGGCAAGAGAGTTAATGCTTGAAAAAGGGATAAATGCAGAAGTTATAGATATAAGATCTATCTCCCCATATGACTACCCTACAGTTCATCAATCTGTTGAGAAAACTGGAAGAATCGTAATTGTGCAAGAAGCTCCTCGAACATTAGGATTTGCATCAGAAATCATTTCAAGAATAAACGATAATGAAATGTTAAACCTAAAAGCACCTGCTTTTAGAGTTACAGGTTTTGACGTGCCTTTCCCGTATTATAAAATGGAAGAGTGGGCAATGCCAGACCTTGATAGAATTATAAAAGCTTCCAGGCAGGTCTTAAAATGGTAACAGAATTTAAATTTCCAGATGTCGGAGAAGGCATTAAAGAGGGAACAGTAAAAAAATGGCTTGTAAAAGAAGGGGATTATGTAAAAGAAGATCAAGTACTGGGAAACATTGAAACTGATAAAGCAGTAGTTGAAATCCCTTCTCCGGTAGAAGGTAAGATACTAAAGGTAAACATATCTGAAGGAAATATAGTTAAAGTTGGAGAATCGATGGTTGTTATTGGTGAAGAAGGAGAAAAAGTCCCTGAACCAGATAAAAAGCCATCAAATGTCAAAGAAGAAAAGAAAGCAACTAAATCAGGAGAAGCTATTCCAGCTCGAACTGAAACTAAAATACAAGCCCCGCCTTGGATTAGAAAACTTGCAACAGAAAGGGGAGTTGATTTGTCTCTTGTAATTCCAACAGGAGAAAATGGGAGAATTACCGAGCAAGACATACTTAATTCAGTTAAATCCGAACCAAAGATTAAAGTTAAACTTAATTATGATTTTTACGGACATATTGAGCATATTCCTTTTGGAGGCGTAAGAGAAGTAATTGCGAATAGACTATCTGAATCTCTTTATACGGCGCCACATGCAGTAGCAATTGATGAAGCAGATGTAACAGAGTTATGGAATCTAAGGAAAGGCATGAATGAAAAAATGCAAGAAAGTGGGATAAAACTAACATTTCTACCATTCATAATCAGGGCTTTGACGCATGCTCTACAAAAACATCCTTTGATAAACTCCGAACTTGATTTAGAGAATAAAGACATAATCCTAAAGAAATACTACAATTTAGGAGTTGCTGTTGATACAAACGAAGGACTTAAGGTATTAGTCTTAAAAAAATGTGAGGATAAGAACTTATTACAAATACAACAAGAAATTGTCGAGCTTTCTGAAAAAGCAAGAGAAGGCACAATAGATCTTGCCGATCTCAAAGGAAGCACTTTCTCCATAACAAACTATGGATCAATAGGAGGTATGTATGGCATGCCCATTATAAATCCACCAGAAGCTGCTATTTTAGGAATAGGAAAGATTAAAGAATTGCCGAGAGTTATTGATGGAAAAATAGTTGCAAGAAGGGTAATGGGTTTAACTGTTTCTTTTGACCATAGAATTCTTGACGGTGCAGAAGTTGCAAGATTTATTACTACATTGACTCAGTATCTTGAGAATCCTTGGATGATACTTCTTGATTAAATATCCATTCATTTTTTTTATATTTATTTTTAACTAATTCTTTAGCCATTTTCACTTCTTCTGATGTCCATTCATTAATTTCAAATTCTTTATTTTTTAGAAATGCATTTTTTATAATATTATATGAATCAAAATATGAGATGTCCAAGTAATCTTTTATACAAGTAATTGGTCGATAGATAGATTTTACTCCACCAGAAAATCCAGATTTTTCAACTGTTAAATATGAGAATACTTCATTTTCATTAACGTCATAAAGAATAGTGCCATGTTGAATAGAAGCATTAACTGCATTTAATTTACTATTACCCGATATTTTCTTACCGTTTACCATTATACTACTTGGGGATTCTATATCTGACGTAATTCCCATATTGTATAATCCATCAATAATCCAAGAAAAAATCTGAAAATATGATTTTTTAATATCTTTTGGAATTATTTTATAAGGTGCGATAACACTGTAAGTTATTTCTCCCGGTGAACTAAATACTGCACCTCCGCCTGACATTCTACGTAACATCGTGATTTTATGTTCCCTACATCTTTCAATATTTATTTCATCTTCAAGAACCTGAAATCGCCCTATAGAAACTGCCTTTCTGTTCCATCTCCAAAATCTAATTAGTGGGACATTTGTTTTTTGTACATATTTTAATCCAACTTCTTCAAAAGCTATAGCCATTAGAGGATCTAATTTTTTAATTTCGATAAATCTCCAATTCATTAAATCCCTAATTAAATTATTTAATTATTACATAAAACTTCTTAAAAATTCTTTCGTATCTTCTGTATCTATCCAACCTTTATCCAATCCTTCTATTAGCCCCTCAATTTTATCAACTTGATTCAATATCTTTTTATTCATTTTTTCATCTTCTATTTTAATTTCAGCATAACCACTTATAATCGATAGAGGATTTCTTATATTATCAATTAAAAAAGCAATATAATGAATATTTTCTTGAAGTTGCGTCTGAGCCTTTTTCTTGTCTGTAATATCCATAACCGCGATAATATTTCCTTTTGTAGGATTTAGGGTGCTCAATGGGCTACTCCTAAGTTGACAATCGAAAATACTACCATCTTTTCTTATCCATCTTGTTTCTAAATCAATAATTTTATTTTCTTTACAACTAGATTCAAGCTCCTTACAAATACGAGTATATTCAGATTCTTCTTGATAAAATATTTTTGTACCATTCTTAATAACTTCTTCAAAAGAGTAACCAGTCATTTGACACATCCTTGAATTGCACCACTGTAGATCGTGTTGATTTATAAGTCCAATCCCTATAGGTGCAGCTGCAAATATTCCGTTTAACGTGTTCTCCCTTGATTGAAGTTCCTCTTGAATTTTTTTTCTATCCGTTATATCTATCCCCATCTCAACAGTAAGCATTGTCTCATCGTAATCCTCGAAAGGGAAATCATAAACTTGGTAAGTTTTTCCATTTATTAGAGTTTTTTCACTTATATATGTCTGTTTAGTTGAGAATACTTTCAATACAGGGCACGATACACAAGGATCTTGATTTTTATCTTCAAAACCATGAAAAATTTTATGGCAACTTTTTCCATCAGCTAGATCAAAATTATCTCTTAAATACTTATTTACAAATCTCATAGATAAATCGGGACTAAAAACACAAACATACGCTGGCAATTCTTCCAATAAAGAGTATAGTCTTTTCCTACTAGCAGTTATAGTTTCTAACACTATTTTTTTTTCATTAACATCATTTAGTATAAAATGGGCTTTGGCATAGTGTTCACGATTGTCATATGCCATTTTTCCATTTATTGAAAAAACTGTTCTTGTTCCATCTTTCTTTATCATTTCAAATTCTACATCTTTTGCAATTCCTTTTTCAAAAAATTCTTCAAAGAAATATTTAAAATCTTCACGATGTTCAGGCGCAACATAATTCTGAATGTAACTGCCTACAATTTCCTCTTCTGAATATTCTAAGGATTGAAGAAAGGCTTTGTTAATTTTTATTATTTCTCCATTTTTGTCAATTGATATGTAACTGAGAGGAGCTTTATCAAAAAGAAACTTGTAACATTCATAATTCTCTCTGAGTTGTGAGATTTCTTCAATTAATTGTTCTTTTGATTTTTCTTTGTCATCCATTAGTATTCCTCATTTTATAGTATAGTTATTCTTTGAATTAATAGATTGTTAAGAGATTAGATTCTGATTATACAATATCTAATTTTGAATAGATTATTTATTAATGTTTCCCCAAGGGCACGCTTTTAAACATATACCACAAGCCATCACGCCCAGATCCGGATCTTTAGAAAATTCTTCAAGTTTTGAAACACATTTATCTATATCAAGCGCAAGCTCTCTTTCCTTAGGATAGTTCTTGAAACTAGTATTTTTTAATGCGCCAACAATGCAACTATCAATACAATTTTGGCATTCACCACATTTGTTTTCTAATGGTTTTCCTACTTCAATCGGAGCATTAGTTAATATTGACGCAAAACGAATTCTAGGGCCATATTCTTTAGTTATTAAATTTAATGATTTTCCAATCCATCCAACTCCTGCAGTTCTTGCAATAGCTCGGTGGGATATAAAACTCCTCCATTTAAAATCTTTAAGCGGTTTAGAAGCAGGTATAGGGAGGGTCTTATATTTCTTAGATTCTAAAAACCTTGAAAGTGTATAAGCTATAAAATCCAATCTATCGTTAATCATAACATAGTGTTTTGCATAGATGGGCCTGCTCTCTGGAAGTTTTTCAATAACTTCATCAGGAACTTTTAATCCTATACTAATTCCGTGGGAATAGTTTTCTAGTAAATCTTTGGGGTAAGTGTCATATTCGCTTAATAATTCTAGATCTGCAATCCCAAATGTGTCGACACCAAATTTATATACTTGCTCTATTAATTCACAAGTTAGATCGGAATCATTTTCATTTGTGCTTTCAGATTTTTTCATAACAATAATATTTTGCAAGTTTTATAAATATATTGAATTCTTTTTACTCTTTAATTGCTAAATAGTTTGATATGAGAATTAATCCGCCTCCAACAAATATACTTGAATTAAGATACTGGCTAAATACTACCATTGCCACGATAGATGCTACAACAGGCTCAAGAAGAAGTATTATCCCAGCTTTCGATGCTTCCACTTTCTCGATAGCTTTATAGAATAATGAGTTTGGAAAAAAAGCAGAAATTAAACAAAATAAACCAAAATATATCCAATAACTTGTGGGGAAATGATAGGAGAGTCTTGTTAGATAATCATATTGATAGAAGAGTTTAATTACAGGAAACAAAAGTATCAACCAAAGAAAGGATATTAATGAGTAAGCAGAAACTGTATTGATGTAATATTCTTGATTGATTCCAGTCTTTCTAGCAAAGATGATCCACAAGGAAAGAAATATTCCTGCAAGTAAAGAAGAAATCAATCCTTTTGTACTGCCAACATTACTAATATTCCAAGGAGATAGGAGAAAAATTACGCCAAGAAAGGCAACACTTACCGCTAATATTTTCATTTTAGATATTTTTTCATTTAGAAGAATCCTGCCAAAAAAAGTCGTCCATATCGGTTGTGTATAAAGCAATAGAGCTACTATGGCAACAGGTGTTCCAAAAATGACCCCTCCAAATTGTGTCAATTGCAATAAAGCACCAATAAAGCCATATAAAATAAAAAATAGAATATTGTCTCTTCTAAAGGGGAATATTTTTTTAATAGCAACTATTGGCAATGTGAGTAAAAAAAGAAATAATAGCGAATATAACGATATCTCATAAAGAGAGAATCCTAGATTCGAAAAAAATTGTCCGCCAGGGATAATTAGACCAAAAAATATTGCAGAAATGATAATGGTCCAATAGTCCTTTTTCATGAAACGATGATAAATAACATGTTTATTAAATTAATTATAGTCTTCAAGGGTAAAGTATATTCTTCTATTGGTTTTTCCCTTATTGACAGCTTCAAGAAATATTATCTTACCTATTTCCTTTAAACTTTTTACGTGACAGCCGCCGTCAGCTTGAGCATCAAATCCTTTAATATCAACAATTCTTAATTTCTTGACTTCATGAGGAAACTCCATAGCTAGTTTGAAAAGAGATGGATCCTTTTTAGCCTCTTCAATGTCTTTGTAATAAATTTCTACAGGTAGGTCTTTTTTTATAATTCCATTTGCTTCATCAATTATTTTCTTGATAAACTCAATATCAAATTTTTCCATATTGAGGTCTATTCTTCCTTTTTCAGGTGTCAATTGATTGCCTGTTATCAATAAGTTGTAATTTCTATTAAATACGCCAGAGATTAGATGGGCTGCGGTATGATATCTCATTAACTTGTATCTTCTGTCCCAATCTATAACACAATGTACTTCATCACCTTGATTTAGTCCTTCTTTATCAACTTCATGGCTTATATCTCCTTCAAATTTACCCACATAAATAACATTGTACTCTTTTCCATTTTTGTTTATGATTTTACCAGTGTCCCACTCTACTCCACCACTATTTGGATAAAATGATGTTTTGTCTAATATTATGTATTTCCCTTTAGCAGAGATTACATTAGCATCAAATTCTATTAGGTAAGAATCTTCCATGTACAAACAGTCAGTCATTGACTCACCAAAAATTTAAATTTTAAAAAAATAAAAAATAATAAATTTTTATTAAAGCCCGATTGAGCTAAGTAATGCCCGGACTGCATTTAACAATATAATGAATATTACAATAGGGGCTACAACTCTAAGGATCCAAATCCAAACTGGTTGAAGTGTGAACTTGCTTTCTATAGTTGTTTGCTTCTTTGCAACATCCACTATTACCCATCCTACAAACAGTGAAATTAACATACCGCCTAGTGGAAGCATTATGTCTGATAGAAGGCTCATAGCATCCAAGAAAGACACTCCTAAGATGTTTATTGACATCGCTCCTTGAGATAAAGCTGAAGGAACACCTAAAAGAAAGATTGCCCCCCCTATTATTAAAGCTGCTTTTTGTCTAGCCCATTTAAGATTATCAATCATATAAGCTACCACAACTTCTAGTAAAGAAATAGCGGATGTAATTGCAGCAAACAATAGAAGTACGAAGAATAATGCTGACCATATGGCACCCCCAGGCATTAAGGCAAAGACTTGGGGCAATGTTATAAAAGTAAGCCCAGGTCCTGCTCCAGGTGCAACTCCAAATGCAAACACTGCAGGGAATATAACAAATCCAGCCAAGATTGCGATTCCTGTATCGAGCAATGTGACTGTAGCCGCTGATTGAGGCAACGATGTCTTTTTTGAACCCAAGTAGCTTCCATAAGTAATCATTGCGCCCATTCCTAGAGAAAGTGAGAAGAAAGCTTGCCCGAGTGCTGCCATTAAAGTAGAACTAGTTATTTTTGAGAAATCTGGGTTTAGGTAAAAACTAATCCCTGCCCCAGCGCCAGGTAATGTTACTGCCCTGAATATAAGCGCCAATAATATCACGAAAAGTGCGGGCATTAATACCTTACACCATCTCTCAATTCCTTCGCCAATCCCTTTGTAGACCACATAGATTGTGATTGCCATAAAAATAGCGTGGAATAAAACTGTCTGTGGTCCATTTCCTATAAATCCAAGGAAATAGCCAGTAGCATCTGTTGACGGGTTAATTAGTCCAGTAAATGAACTTATTACATACTTTATTGTCCACCCTCCGATAACTGAGTAGAACGATAATATAATAAATCCTGCTGCAACTCCCAGCCATCCTACAATGGGCCAAGCTCCTCCTTTGAGCTTTTGGAATGCCCCAACGGGGTTAAGCTGTGTTGATCTACCGATTGCAAATTCAGCGAGCATTACAGAAACACCAATAGTTAAGACTATGGCTAAATATACTAATACGAACGCAGCCCCACCGTTTGCACCGGTAAGATACGGGAAACGCCAGATATTTCCTAGTCCTACAGCTGAACCAGCAGCAGCTAACCAGAAACCTGTTTTACTACTCCATGAGTCTCTTACCATTTTTCAAACCTCCTTTTTTTAAGTCTAATAAACCAAGTTAAATTTAGTTTATCAAGACATTGTCTAGTTTTTTATTAACTAGTATATAAGTTTTACCAATTAAAACTTATTTAATTAAGTTATTTCCAAAAAAAATCATATTTTGTTTTATTTACTAAATTTAATTATTCTATTTATATTTATTATAGAATATAATAATATTTTACATATTAATTTACTAAATAATAGTAAAACTTAAGTAGTATTATGTTAAAATAATAATGGGATAAATATGAAAAATATTGTTGAAACGGCAATTGCCGCAGGAAATTTTAAAACCTTGGTCGAAGCAGTAAAAGCTGCAGGTTTAGTGGATGTATTAAGTGGCCCAGGACCATTTACAGTTTTTGCACCACAAGACAGTGCATTTGCAGCTCTCCCGGCAGGAACAGTAGAAGGCTTATTAAAAGACAAGGCCAAATTGACAGAAATATTGAAGTACCACGTCGTATCCGGTAAATATGACCTTTCCCAGATGAGGGAGAGATCTGGAATGCAAAGTGAGATGACCAAACTTAAAACGTTACAAGGCACAGAGCTTAAAATATCTTCAGCAACAGCAACTACCGGCTCAGATCAGATTGAAACAGTAATGCTTGAGAGTGCAGTTGTTATTAAGCCTGATATTCTATGTTCGAATGGGATATGCCACATGATTGATAGAGTTTTAATTCCAAAATAATCTATTTTTTTTTATTTATGACTCTTATTAGAAAAAAACTTGTATTTTTCTAAGACCTTATATCAATGAATTGTTTTTATAGAAAATAAGAATTAAAAAAAAATTAAAAGTTAGCATTACATCATTTGTGGTGCTGAACCACTCATGTTTCTATATGCTTCAGATTTTGCAAGCTCTTTGCCTGCTAAAACATCATCTATCCTTAGTATCATTACTGTTGCTTCGGCAGCACTTTTTATCGCCTGACTTTTAATTTTTAGGGGTTCAACTACGCCAGCTTTAAACATATCTTCTACTTTTCCATTTTTGATGTTTATTCCCATTTTAGCATTATCTTTGTTGTGCGCAGCTCTCAAATTTACAAGCATATCTATCATGTCAAGCCCGGAGTTCTCAGCAATTGCTTTAGGTATACCTTCCAATGCTTCAGCAAATGCCTTCACTGCAAGTTGCTCTCTACCATGAACTGAATTTGAGAATGCCGATAATCTTTTAGCAATCTCCATTTCAGTAGCCCCAGCTCCAGTACAAATAACTCCTTCCTTAACAACTGTTATTAATACCCCTATGGCATCGTCTAAGGCTCTTTCAATAGTCTCAACAAATTGTTTGGTTCCTCCTCTTACGAGTATGCTTGCAGCTTTTGGATCAGTACATCCCTCAATAAAAGTCATATATTCGTCACTGACTTTTCTTTCTTCCACTAGTTCAGCTTTTCCCAGATCATTTGGTTCCAAATCAAGAGCCATATTAACGATTCTTGCACCAGTAGCCTTTGATATCTTCTTTATCTCTTTTTCACTAACACTCTTTAAAGCATAAACTCCGGCTTTAGAAAGATATCCAAGAGCACTGTCATCTATATCTTTTTGACATATTAGTACATTTGCACCCGAATTAGTTATTCTGTCAATCATTCTTTTCAACATAAAATCTTCTTGGTCTATAAAGCGTTGTATATTCTCTGGAGATGTAATTCGTATTTTTGCATCAATCCCTGTTTTCTTAACTTCTATTGGGCTTGTAAGCAAAGCTATTTTTGGATTTTTGATTTTTTGAGGCATTGAGTCAGAAGCTCTATTTTCATCTACGAGTAACCCATTAATAATTATAGAATCCTCTAGACCTCCTCCTTCTTTAACAGTAATCTTAATATCATTTTTAGAAGCTGAGTTTATTCCATCTTCGGTATTCGTTACTATTTTTATAGCATCTACCGCTATTTTGGCCAATTTGTCAATAGATTTTTCAGCAGCTTTTCCTGTCATAGAAGTTTTTGCAATTTCAAGTAGCACTTCCTTATTGTCTAATGTTATTTTATCTCCTATTTCATTTAATATGCTAAGTGCTTTTTCTGCCGCGATATTATATCCTGTTGTTATTGAGGTTACATGAACATCTTGGTCAAGTAAAGATTCTGCTTTTTTAAGTAATTCTCCAGCCAATACTACGGCGGTTGTTGTTCCATCTCCTACTTCTTGGTCTTGAGTCCTTGCTACTTCAACAATCATCTTAGCAGCGGGGTGGGATATATCTATTTTATTTAGGATAGTCGCACCGTCATTTGTTATCATTACATTGCCCGTATATTCCACGAGCATTTTATCCATCCCCCTAGGGCCTAAAGTAGTTTTTATTATTTCAGCAACAATTCTGCCGGCCATAATATTCATTCTCAGGGCATCTTTTCCCATAAATCTTTGGGACCCTTCAGGTTGGATCCCCATAGGTTCTTTCATATTTGTCATATTCTCACCTTTTATTTTTAAGTGAATAATCAATTTTTCTAAATAACGCACTATCCAAATAAAAATACTATTATTTGTTCTAACTAGCTAAAAACTATTTAAAAAATTAACGGAGTATTTCTTTTTGCCAGTTATATATTTTGACAATGTGAAATGATCTAGTTAATTTTGATTCTAAAATACATCCGGCGACACTATTTCTCTTTATCTTTATTTAAATATTTATCTAACTATACTTTGTTCTATTTTATTTCATTTTTCATATATATTAATTATTTAGTCAAATACTATTTTTTATTCTTAATTACTTCTAAAAATATCATACTCTCAAATATGGCTTAATTTGGGAATAAATTTGGAATATCTTTTTAATAGAATCAGATGAGATTTGATTATCGATTTTATGACAAAAACATCAATTTTTTTATTAACTTTATTTATATTTAGTATTATCAATCTAAATTTTGTGTATTCGTGGGATGACTGCCCATTTGGGGAAACAGATTCTAATTGCGTTTATCCTGGCGATTGTGGAAAATATGTCGATGCTAATTATAATATGGTATGTGATAGATCAGAGCCGGCACCAGTTAAGATTCAAAATCAATCTTCAATAATCCCAAAAGAGGTAACACTCCCCGAGATTAAAGGAAGTACAATCAAAACAATGACTCTCGAAGAAGTTGCAAATATGTACTCAATTGATACAAAAGATTTGATGGAAAGTTTAAGAATAAATGTTTCACCCAAAACAAAAGTAGAAAACTTGAGATCATATGGCATTACCAATAGTATGGTAAAGGAACAGGCCGAGGCATTATTTATAGAATCCAATAAAAAAATATATGGTGATAGTACTATAATAAATTCAGACCATCCTAATGGCGAATTAGAGCCAATAAATGGTTTAGAAAAAATATTGAAAGAAGATATTTTAGTAACATTTGGGTTAATGTTATTAGGCGGACTTTATTTTTTCAAATTAAAAAGAAAAGAGATACGATATCTTGCATTGACTGTATCCTTAATATATCTTGGATTTATTCGTGGTGGATGCCTTTGTGTCGTGGGGTCATTGCAGCAACTTGCTTTGTATTCAATAGGGGCTATAAAAGGTAATTATCTTTACTGGTCAATGCTTTTCTTTCTGCCAATAGGATTTTCTATAATATTCGGAAGGATATTTTGTGGTTATGCTTGTCCCATAGGGGCATGGCAACAACTTATGGCTGGAATAGGAAATAAACTAATAAAATTCAGAATGTCACAAAAATTAGATAAAGTTCTAAAATATTTCAAATTTTTATTTGCATTAATAATTGTGGGGGCGGTCGTTTCCACTAGATATCCATTCTTCCAGAAAATAGATCCATTTTCTTACTTATTTGGATTTAATTTTACATTATATGGAATAATCTCGATAGTTATTGTTTCAGGGGCATCACTACTGGTCTCAAGACCATTTTGTAGATATATTTGTCCGTATGGGGCTGTACTAGCTATATTTTCTAAATTCTCAATTTATAAAATAAAAACAAAGAATAGTTGCATTAAATGTACTCTATGTGATCGTGTTTGTGAAACTGACGCAATTGTAAAAGGAATCGTAGATCAATCTGAATGTATACGGTGCAAGAAATGCATCGATTCATGTAAGTTTGGCATTCTTAAATAATTTAGAGAATTTTGATAAACTTCGGTTCTGCTCCCGCTATTGGTTAAATTTATATACTAATAGTGGGTTTTAGTTGTCATG
>JAHKLW010000059.1 GCA_020854815.1 Methanofastidiosum sp.
CTCTTTATCTCTTTTTCTTCAAGCGGCTCTTCAGGACGACCGGGTGGCCTTAGAATTGGCCTTGAGCCGGTCTTTTTGTAGTGCAGGTAAATTTGATTTACCCTTCTAAGGGTAACTTTTTGGATGAAGGCAATCTTTTTGTCGTTGAGCTTTGCCATACCCCAATAACATTTCCTCACGGGAAATGATTTTGGGATAAGACAATATTCGAACTAGATAAAAAGATTTAAAAAGTATTTTTCAAGGTAATTATAAGGAATAAAATGAGAAATATCTATAGAAAAAGACCTAAGATATATCTAAAACAAGAATTAGTAGGTCAAAAAAATGGTAATTCTGTTTCTACCATAGACGAAACTATAGATATGAAGGATTCTACTAAACCTGAAAAAAGAATTGTTCAAAGTTTGCCCTCCAATGGAAATGGAAAAAATTACAACAATAGATTTGATATCTTAGTCATTGAAGATAATCCTGAGATATTAGAAATGATTCAGGTAACTTTAGAATCTGTTTCCCATTACAATTTTAAAATCACTTGTGCCCAAAGTGCTGAAGAAGCTTTAGAAAAAGTAAAGAATACAAATTTTGATTTAATAATTTCGGACAATGTTCTGCCAGGGATATCCGGATTAGATTTTCTTACAAAGGTAAAAGACCAATACCCTTCTACTCTGAGGATTCTAATCACTGGCTATTCTGATATGGAAGTAGTTAAAGATGCAATTAATAGGGCGGCTGTTAATGCATACATCGAAAAGCCATTCAGTTTTGATGGGCTTACAGGAAAAGTAATTGAGATACTCAAGGAAAAAAATGTTCTCCAAAGAAGGCAGGATTTAACATCGCTGGAGCATATTTATGAATCTGAAGGAGGGCCAGAATTCTTTAGTTCTTTATTCGCATTCACACCAAAAGATTCAGAAGTTCACACAGTTGTAGAAAAAAGTGAAGACGATTTGGAGATTAAATATAGTAAAGAAAAGGTTGATGTCTTATCAAATTATGGGATTATTAAAAAGGTAAAGAATCTCCCACTTATTATTAAATGTCCCAATTGTCAATCCTACGATTATAAAATTGTATTAAAATGCCCGTCATGTACTTCTGAAAATTTAATCAAGGGGGAAGTAATTGAACATTACAGTTGCTCTACCATCAATTTTTCGAATAAATTCATGAAAGAAGGTCGACTTATATGCCCAAAATGTAATCAAGAATTAAAACGGCTTGGAGTGGATTACAGAAAAATTGGAAATTGGGTTTTTTGTGAAAACTGCAGTGATTTTTACGGAGAGGCGAATGTTAATTTAAAATGTAACAGCTGTAAGACCCTTTATTCAGTCAATGAATCGATCTGGGAAGAAGAAGAGAAAATTGTTCCAGACAGGGCAAAAATATTGAAAGTTATAAGACGGCTTAGTATTTTAAGTGAGATAGAACAAGAGTTAAGAAAAAAAGAGTTTGATATTAGAAGGAATATAGTGTTATACTATTTGGGAATGGAGAAGAAATTTGACATAGGAGTTTTTAGAGATTTAAAGGATGAAAATCCCTTTTTACTCTTTGATATTTGTATTGATCCACATGGTAATTTTTCAGATGAAATAAAATCATTCTATAATAAATCCAAGGACATAAATTATGCCAAAACTATCTTTGTTGCAGTTCCGCATATAGATAGCAAAGATAAAAAAATAATTAATGAATTAAAAATAAATGCAATTGAAGTTGACGATTCAAATTCTATTATTACTGCTTTAGATTCATTAAATATTTCATAAATTATGGCTCTCGTGAAGTAGATGATATTAGAACTTATAGAAAAATACTTTGAGTTTTTTGGATTTTCAGTTATCACAGGTATCCAAATATCTTTATTTTTAGTATTAATTGATAGTACGAGGACCATCATTAAAATAATCTTTATTCTATTGGGAAAACTAAGGGAGATTTTAAATCCATTGCCCGAACTAAAGCATTTGCCCTCTGTTTCAATAATCGTCCCTGCACATAACGAAGAATCGAAAATTGAGGAATGTATAATCTCATTGATAGAGGCCAATTATCCAAAGGACAAGAAAGAGATAATTTTAATTGACGATGGGTCAACTGATAAGACCTATCCTAGATCTCTCCCCTATGCAAGAAAAGGACTGATAAAACTATTCAAAAGGGAGACTAAGAGTGGCTCCAAAAGCGGTGCAATAAATTATGGATTATTAATTGCAAAAAATGAGCTCATTATAGTGGTGGATGCCGATACAAAATTAGAAATAAATTCACTTGTAGAAATTGTTAGGCCATTTGCAGATAAAAATGTAATGGCAGTAGCAGGAAATATCAAAATTGAAAACAGAAATAATATTCTTTCATATTGTCAAGCTTACGAATACACAATGTCAATGGAAATAGGAAAAAGAATACAGTCTCTTTTTAGAACAATACTCATAGTTCCGGGGGCATTTGGTGCTTTCAGGATGAAATTCGTTAAAACAGTAGGGGATTATGATTATGATACTATAACTGAAGACTTTGATTTGACGTTCAAAGTATTGAAAAGGGCTAAAGTTCTATTTGCACCATCTGCCATAGCCTGGACTATATGCCCAGATAAATTAGATACGTGGTATCGGCAGAGAGTAAGATGGTCAAGGGGAGAACTTGAAACGTTATGGAAACATAGGGACCTCTTCTTTAGAAAACATTATGGATTCCTAGGATTGATTGCAGCCCCGGATATGGTATTGATGGACATGATTCTATTGACATTAAGATTTGTTAATCTTTTAGTAGTATTAATTGTCATGCCTATCTTATTTACTTTTGAGGTATACATGGAATATCTTATTTTTTACTTTAGAGTTCTTTTAATGCTATTCTGCTCTTATATGATCTTTGAAATTATCTCTTTATTTGCCGCTTTGTTAGTCGTAAAAGAGCGAAAAGATCTTTACTATTTTTTAATATCTCCCATAATTATAGTTTTTTATAGGCCATTCTACGCATTGGTTAGATTCAAAGGATATTTAGATGTTATCTTAAGAAGAGATCCTGTGTGGAGGTAATAGATTATTTATCTATTACACTTTTTAGATATTCTGCATATTCGTTTATATCCATTAAATTGATTTTTTCTTCTAGATCTGTAGTCTTTATTTTGCATATCCAGGAATCATAAGGTTTAGTATTCAGGGTATCTGGAGAAGTCTCAACTTCTTTATTAGTTTCTATTATGTTACCTGAGATTGGGGAAAAAAGGTCTAAAACAGTTTTTACAGATTCTATTTGGCACAATAATTCGAATTGCTTCACATTGGTACCGATTGCAGGAAGTTCGATAAATGCTATTTCCCCTATTTCTCTTTGTGAGTAGTCGTCTATTCCAACGATACATATATCTCCTTCAATTTTAATCCACTCATGTGTTTTTGAGTAAAATAAATCATCCTTAAAAGAATATGTCCCTATCTCCATTTTAACACCAAATTTCTCTTTTTTATTTTGCTTAAATCTTTATCGATAACGATATTATCTTATTAGTGGCAATGATTTATAAATCCTATGAATAATTATTCATAAAAAGGTGTTTATACGAAGGTAGCCATTGCAACAGATGACAAGGTAAATATTTCCCATCACTTCGGGAGAACTTTAGGATTTAGAGCATTGAAATAAGGGATAACAAGGTAGTTGAGGAAGAATATCGACAAAATATTGGAAAAAGTAATGGACAGTGCGGGAGTTGCGACCATTCTAGCATGATAAACAACATCAAAGACTGTAATTTGGTAATTGTTACGGGATGGGGAGGGCATATACAATGATCTTCTCAGGAACAATATCGGGGCACTAGTTACAGAGGAGATAACTGTTGACAGTGCAATAACTAGTCTCCTCGAGGCGGATCTTGTAAATAGGCTGGATAAATTACATTAATTATTTATTTTTTAATTGAAAGAAAATTTAATAAGTTGTCATATTTTATAATTATTAGGAGATTAAATGAAACTTGTTATTGTTGGAGGGGGCGCATCAGGTTCAGAAGCAGCCCTCGAAGCAAGAAAATTTGATAGAAATGTCGAAATTACACTAATTGAAAAACAAGATTTTCCCCAATATTCCTTATGTGGTCTTCCATATGCAGTCTCAGGGGATATTGATAACTTTGATAAGCTCGTAATATTCCCAAATGAATTTTATGAAAAACAAAATATTAAACTTCTTTTAAAGAATGAAATTAAAAAAATTGATGCCAAATCTAAAAAAGTTGTATTAGGTGATGGTTCTGAGATAGAATACGATTCTCTAATTCTTGCAACTGGAGCAATGCCGTGCAATTATAAGATGGGTTACAAATATCCTAATGGAGTCTATTTCATAAGAACTTTGGCTGATGTAAAAGAATTATCTAGCAAAATTGATAGTTCAAAAAAAGCAATTATATACGCATATGGATGGGGATGCAAAGCAGGCTGTAAGGGGTGCATTTCTGGCAGAATCTCCCTGGAGATGTCTTATGCTCTAAAGAAGAGGGGGCTTGATGTAACAATTGTTTCTAAAGAGGCCATGCCATTAAGACAACAAATCGATAGTGATATGAGTGAATTAATTGTAGATTATATAAACTCCAAAGGAATTAACTTGATAAGTGACAAAGCTAGTATAGATATAGCTGGTGAAGACAAAGTTAAGGGATTAACAGCAGATAATGAGTTAATTGAAGCAGATATTATTATAATGGCCTCTGGAACTCGTACAAACTCTTCTTTAGCTAGAGATTGTGGAATTGAAATACAGAAGGGAATTAAAACTAATTCAAAGCTTGAGACATCGATTGAGAATATCTATGCGTGTGGTGATTGTGCTAGTGTTAAATATCATTTCACTGGTGAATCTTTTTCTTCGAGCCTAGGAACAAATGCAGTAAGGGGTGGAAAAATTGCAGGGATTAATTCAGTTGGAGGAAATCAAGAACTAGCCCCTATACTAAATATCACAATAATGGATTTTTTTGATTTAAAAATAGGTGCATTTGGATTAACAGAAGATAATTTATCTAAAATGGGGATAGAATATGTCAAGGCTAAATTCAAAGGTAAATCCCGGGCAGAATACTATCCTGGGCACAAAGATGTTATTATCAAAATTTTGGCTTCTAAAGACGGAGATATATTAGGATTCCAAGCTATTGGAGAAGAGGGTATATTTGCCAGAACACTTGCAGTGGGATTTGCAGTTCAAAAAGGAATTAAGATTAAAGAATTAGCAAAAATTGAAAACTCTTATAGCCCCCTTATATCTCCAACCATAGATCCAGTTCAAATTTGTGCGGAACTTGTACTAAAAAGAATAAAATAATATTTTGTTTAAGTTCCCCATCTTTTGAATAAATTATTTTCTACTTCTATTTGGTCCAAGATTCTTCCAACAACAAAGTTAATCATTTCGTCCATATTTTTTGGCTTGTGATAAAATGCAGGCATAGCAGGAAGTATAACAGCGCCCTCTTCAGATAAAACTGCCATACTTCTTAGATTAATTGAGGTCAATGGGGTTTCTCGTGGAACAATTACCAATTTCCTTTTTTCTTTTAAGGCAACTGCAGCAGCTCTCGTGATTAGATTGTCTTGTATCCCCGCCGCAATCTTAGAAATTGTTGAAATTGAAGCGGGACAAATAACCATGAAATTAAAGGGATGGCTTCCAGAAGCAATTGGAGCATCTATCTCAATATTTTTGTAGACTTTGTATACGTATTTGTGTAAATTTTCTACTTTATATTCAGTTTCTTCTTCAATTATTTTTTTTGCGCCTTCACTAACTACTAAATTTACCTTTCCTTTTAAATTTTCTAGTAATCTGATGCCGTAAATAACCCCACTGGCACCAGTTATCGCAAGAATTCCTTCCATACACAATATGGTAATCGTAACTATTAAAGATTTACCTTTCTAAAATAACTGGAAATATTCCGAAAGTTATATAAGTTACTCTTTAAGATTGCTTCTATAATATAATCTTTTTAATGGTGAATCTATGAGGATTCTTCTAATACATAGCGACTATTTAGAGTATGAAATAACTTCAAAGACAAAAATAGCTGAAGAGATTGAAGATTCTTTGGAACAGGGCAGGATGGAGGATTGTCTTTCTGTTTTTGCAGCTGTTGAAGAAGGAGACGACGACTCAGTAATTGAAAATACAATAAATGAGATAAAAAAAGTCTCAAAATCTGTTAAATCACAAAAAATTTTCCTTTACCCATACGCTCATTTGAGTAATGAACTGGCCTCTCCAGACGTGGCAGTCAAAATATTAAAAGATCTCGAAACAAAATTAAAATCAAACTTTGAAGTAAAAAGAGCGCCTTTTGGATATTATAAAGCCTTTAAGGTATCCTGCAAGGGACACCCATTATCTGAACTTTCTAGAAGCATAAAGCCACAAGGTAAGGGGGAAATAGTTTCTGAAGCATTGAAGGCAGAAGAAAGAATCAAATCCAATTGGTACATACTAGATCCTTCTTTAAATCTTATACCTCAAGATAAATTTGATTTTAAGAATTATGAAGGTCTTAAAAAATTGGCCGAATATGAGGTAACTCATTCCAGAAAAGTCGATATGGTTCCTCCACATGTAGAATACATGAAAAATTTAGAACTTGTCGACTATGAAAAAGGATCAGATCCTGGAAATTTAAGGTGGTACCCAAAGGGTGTTCTCATCAAGAGATTACTTGAAACACAAGTTACAGATAGCATCTTAGAATATGGTGGAATGGAAGTAGAAACACCAATTATGTATAGTATTACTCATCCAATGCTTTCAAAGTATCTAAATAGATTTCCAGCAAGACAATATATCGTTAAATCTGGAAATGACGATTACTTCCTAAGATTTGCAGCATGTTTTGGCCAATATCTTATGAAACATGACATGATTATATCTTACAAAGATCTTCCCCTAAGACTTTATGAATTAACAAGATATAGCTTTAGGAGGGAGCAAAGAGGAGAGTTAGTAGGGCTAAGAAGATTAAGGGCATTTACAATGCCAGATATGCATACACTTGCCCCTTCAATGGACGATGCAAAGAAGGAATTCATAGAGCAATTCAAACTGTCCATGAGATGGATGGATGAACTAGAACTTAATTATCAAGTTGCCATAAGATTTGTCAAATCATTTTATGATGAAAACAGGGATTTTGTCGATACCTTAATGTCATTAATTAAAAGACCAGTTTTAGTTGAAATGTGGGACGAAAGACCGTTCTACTTTGTCATGAAATTTGAGTTTAATTTTATTGATTCATTAAATAAAGCTTCAGCCCTTTCAACAGTTCAAATAGATATAGAAAACACTGAGAGATTTGAAATCAAGTATTTTGACGAAGATGGAAAAGAAAAATATCCTCTAATGCTACACGCTTCAATTTCTGGTGCAATTGAAAGAAATCTATATGCACTTCTTGAAACAGCATATATTGAATCTAAAAAAGGTAAAAAACCAATGCTTCCATTATGGTTATCGCCAACCCAAGTGAGAGTTCTTCCCGTAGGAGAAGAGCAGCTTCAATACTCTTTGAAAGTCGTGGAAGAACTAGAGAAATCAGGTATAAGGGTTGATATAGACGACAGAGATTTGAGGCTTGGTAAAAAGATAAGAGAAGCTGAAAAAGATTGGGTTCCGTACATTATTGTTATTGGAGAAGATGAAATCAATAACTCCAATTTAAATATCAGATCTAGAGAAGACTCTTCTCAAAAGAATCTAACCGTTCAAGAATTTAAGGGCACTATCTTAGAGCTTATTGAAGGAAAACCAACAAGACCTTTACCTCTACCAAGAAATCTTTCTTTAAGGGCTAGTTTTAGGTAGGTGTATAGAATGGAAAAAATAAAATGTGATGTACTAGTTGTTGGCGGTGGACTTGCAGGTTTAAGAGCCGCCATAGAAGCAAAAAAATACGTTAAAGATGTAATAATACTAACAAAAGGATACGTTGGAAAGGGCGGCTGTAGCTCAATCTCTGAAGGAATTTTAAATGCACCTATTTCAGAAAATGATTCTTCTGATCTGTACTATGGAGATATAGTGAAGGGATCGGCTAATGTAGCTGATCCAAAACTTGCCAGACTTCTTTCTGAAAATGCAAAAAATGCCATTCTTTCTCTTGAAGATTACGGTGTTCAATTCAAACGAGAAAATGGAAACTTGGCCCTTAATCTGTCTGGGGGAAATTCAGTTGCAAGAACTGTGAGGGTGGAGCCACCGGGTCCCGGATGCGGAAGAATAATTCCTTTAAAATTAATGGAATACGCAAAGAATAACGGAATAAAATTCCTTGAAAAAAATCACTTGATCAAACTCTTTGAGAAGAATGGTAGAGTTGTATCTGGGATATCTTATGATGGAAAGAATTTCTCTGAAATCTCTTTTAAGTCTATTATTATTTCTACAGGAGGGGCGGGAACTGTCTACGGTAACTCCACAAATACCTCCGATGTTGAAGGGGATGGGTATTACCTAAGTTTTGATGTTGGGACATCTTTGATTGACATGGAATATGTACAATTTTTTCCCACAGTTGCCCTAAAATCTTATTTAGTATTGCCCTTTATTTTTACCGATGGGGCCACACTCCTAAATAGTAAGGGTGAAAGATTTATTGGTAAATATGATCCAAATCTTTTGGAAAAAACAACTAGGGATGTAATGTCAAGAGCCATATTTACTGAGGCACTTGAAGGCAGGGGTGTTGATGGGGGAGTTTATATCTCCTACAAAGAAGTACCCGAAAATATTCTTAAAACAAAATATTCAAAAGAATTAGACTTTTTCTTATCAAAAGGAATAGATCTAACTAAGGAAAATCTTTTAGTTAAGCCTTCATGCCACTTCTTCATGGGGGGCATAAAGATAAATCATAAGTGTGAAACAAATGTCAAGGGATTATTTGCTTGTGGGGAAACTGCAGGTGGTGTACATGGTGCCAACAGACTTGCAGGTAACGCTCTAGCTGAAACATTAGTATTTGG
Source organism: Methanofastidiosum sp. (assembly GCA_020854815.1). NCBI lineage: Archaea > Methanobacteriati > Methanobacteriota > Candidatus Methanofastidiosia > Candidatus Methanofastidiosales > Candidatus Methanofastidiosaceae > Candidatus Methanofastidiosum > Methanofastidiosum sp. The sequence goes on from JAHKLW010000059.1 coordinate 9,045, forward strand.
AAAGATTGCAGGAAAGAGTGCTGCAGATTTTGCATTATCAAATAGCTTTGATCATGTCGACATAAAGTGTTTTATCGATTCTTTACCTAAACTTTCTGAAAATTCTTCCGAAAAGGACTTGATTAAAGAGATAAGAGAAATTATGTGGGTATACCTTGGAATTATTAGAGATGAAAAAGGAATAAAGGCCGCAATCAAACAGTTTTCTGAATTAAAAAATAAATTTGAAAAAATAAATTTCACACAAAATTACTTAGAATACTTTAAATTAAGAAATATCCTTTTTATTGCTCAGACCGTAGCCTTATCGGCTCTCGAAAGGACAGAGTCAAGAGGGGCACATTATAGAAGTGATTATCCAAAAGAAGATAAGAATTGGAAAAAGGCAATCATAATAAAAAAAGGATTCGAAATAGAATACGAGGAGAGAGATAATTGTTATTAGGAATAATAGGGAGTCAATGGGGAGACGAAGGAAAAGGGAAAGTTACCGATATTTTCGCCGAGAATTCTGATATCGTTGTTAGATTTCAAGGCGGGAACAATGCAGGACATACAATAGTAGTTGGGGATAAGACCTATAAGTTTCACCTAATGCCCTCAGGGGCAGTACACAGGAAATCTCTTGTCCTAGGGAATGGCGTTGTAGTTGATCCAAAAGTATTGATTGAAGAGATCGAAAAACTAAAAAAAGATGGATTCAATCCAGATATTTCAATAAGTGATAGGGCCAATATAATAATGCCTTACCACAGAATTCTTGATGGAATTGAAGAGAAAATGAAAGGTGCCCACGCAGCCGGAACAACGAGAAAAGGAATAGGCCCATGCTATTCCGATAAAATATCTCGTTTTGGTATTAGATTTTCTGATCTTTTAGATCTCGAAGTTTTTAAAGATAAACTAAATTTAATTGTTCCAATAAAACAAAAAATATTTGATGCATTTGGTGAAGATGCCAATCTAGATATTGATTCGATATATGATGAATATGTTTTGTATAGGGAATATTTGAAAGAATATGTAAAAGACACTTCAATTTTTTTAAATAAAGCTTACGATGAAGGTAAAAACATCTTAATGGAAGGTGCACAAGGAACTCATTTAGATATAGATCATGGAATCTACCCATTTACTACTTCTTCAAATACAAATTCTGGAGGGATATGTACTGGAAGTGGCGTATCTCCTAATAAGATCGATAAGATTGTAGGCATAACAAAAGCATATACTTCAAGAGTTGGAGAAGGGCCTTTCCCTACTGAGTTATTAAATAAGGAAGGCGAATTTTTAAGGGAAAAAGGAAGAGAATTTGGGACGACAACAGGAAGGCCAAGAAGATGTGGATGGCTAGATTTAGTTTTAGTGAAATATTCATGCCTACTAAATAATTTCTCTGGACTAGCAATAACAAAGATAGATGTATTGGCAGGAATGAAGAAGCTCAAAATATGTTATGGTTATGATTATAAGGGAAAAATACTTTATGATTTCCCTTCAAATATGAGAATATTGTCCCAGTGCAAGCCCCTTTATACTGAATTTGAAGGATGGGAAGAATTTGATTGGAATAAGATAAAAGATGCCAACTCCTTACCAAAAGAAATACAGGCTTATACTCAGTATATAGAAGAGCAAACTAAAACACCAATTTACATGATCTCATATGGGCCAAAAAGAGATGAAACTTTAGTGATAAATGACCCTTTTAGAGGCGTATAATTGTTTGGGATTTTTAATAAATTCAAATATAAAATGGCCATTGTTGTTAGAGAAGATTTAAAGCTATCTAAAGGAAAGCTTTCGGCTCAAGTAGCCCATGCTGCAGTAAGTTGTGCAATTAAATCGGAGAAAAACAAAAGTAAGTATTTTTCTGAGTGGTTTTCAGAAGGGCAAAAAAAAGTTGTCCTTAAGATTGAGGATTTAGACTCCCTCCTTAAAGTTTTTAATGAAGCTAAAAGTGTTGGACTGACAACAGAACTTATTAAAGATGCAGGATTAACAGAGATTCCTCCAGGAACTATTACTGTACTAGGTATAGGGCCCGCTCCTGAAGATGAAATAGATAATATAGTGGGCAATTTAAAACTTCTTTAATTAAATAATACAAAAGCTTATATAAATAATTTTTAAAAAGTATCTTAAGTAGTATTGGAGGTAATAAAATGAAAAAAATATTTATTGTATTCTTAACATTGATATTGGCAATTTCTATGTTTGTATCACCTATGTTGGCGAC
>JAHKLW010000060.1 GCA_020854815.1 Methanofastidiosum sp.
TATGAAAAGGGGCATCCCCATGCCAAAGACTATTTTTATGAAAAAAGGAGAGGTAACTTTAGAAAATCTCGAAGAAGTATTCAAAATGTTTAATCCCCCAATAATCCTAAAAGAACCATCGACCTCATTTTCAGCAAGAGTGGAAAGAGTCTATACCAAAGAAGAGTTCATAAAAGTATCGCGAAGATTCATTAAATTGTCAGATTGGGTTGTAGTCCAAGAATTTATTGACAGCAAGTTTGATTGGAGAATAGGGGTTCTTGATGGAGAGTTATTGTACGCTTGTAAATACATAATTCCTAATGAAACTTTTAAGATACAAGCTTCTGTGAATGGCCATCTAGTATACTGTGACGTTGAAAGTGTTCCAAAAGAACATGTACCGAAAGATATTATAGCTCTGGGGATACAGGCAGGAAATGCTATCGGAAATGGACTATATGGAGTTGACATTAAGGAAAGTCACGGAGATTTGTATGTGATTGAAGTAAATGACAATCCTTCTCTAGATGGTGGAGAGGATAGACAGTACCCAAATATCTATGAAAGGATAATCAATCATTTAATGAAAAAAAGTAAATAAAAAATAATTACCTGATGTAACCTGTTTCTTCATTTCCAGGAGGCAATGTCTGATATTCAGTCATATTCTTCTGCATTTCTTGTATCTTTGAAAGTGCTTTTTCAGTTTCTTCTGCTCTCTTGTCTAACTCTTCCATGCTAATCTCGAGCTCTAATATATCAACTAATACCTGTAGAACTGCCTTTGAAGCTTTGGCATCAATTATATATCCCGGAGATTCTCCCAAAAGACATAGGCCCTTCATGTTTCTAATTTTTCCCATTGCAATAAGAAGTCCAGATGCACCAACAATTGCGGAACCTGGGTCTTCTCTAAAAACAATATTTTTATCTTTATATTTTTCGACTGTTTCAATGTCAGATGCAGCGCCTAATACTTTTGGTTCTTTCACAGGATATCCGCCTGTAGAGTACCCGCCCAATGTAAACATTTCTTTGACACCAAATTTTTCAACAAAATCAAGAATTTTTGTGGAAATTTCATAATGTCCATATGCGTCTGTGGGGGGTGGCTGGGTATCACCAGATAAGAACAATATATCTCTTTTTCCGCCGGTGTAATAATAAAATTCGTTCTTCATCAATCTCATAGTTGAATCTTTTTCAACTAAAGCTTGATGAGGGAATCTTGGAGAATATAACTCAGCAAATTTAACAGCTTTTAATTCTTGGATAAGATGATCAGCAGCTAATTTTCCAACAAGCCCTATTCCTGGAAGGCCTTCCACAAATAGTGGATTATCAAGTTTTATATCTTTTATTTCTTCAACAATATAAGTTTCTTTCATAACACTCCACGCTCTTTTTTGATTAATCTTCTGTATTTACCGTATTTGTCCTCGGGCGAAAATTTTGGGGGGTGAGGATTTACTGTACGGACGTTACACAAAGGACATAAATCCTTTAATGTATATTTATTACATTTAGGGCAGATTTTCATCTTCATATTATGATCTCTTAAAGGATCCTTTACCCTCATTACTCTGAACATGAGAAATTGCCATCTCTGCAATATCTCTCAAAACAGATTCTGCTGCTTTATAATCTTCGGCGACAATGTGAATAGAATATTTGGGAGACCCTTCGTTCCTTATCTCTACGTCTTCCACTTTGTCTTTGAATTTTTCTCTGGCGTTGACTAAAGCGTCTTTTACTACATTTACTCCGTCGCCAGAAAAACATTCAAGATTTATATGGCCAGTTATAGAAACTAATGGATTTTCAACATTAGTTTTAATAATTTCATAAAGCCCATCAAGGTACTTCTCATCTATTACTCCTTCTAAAACACTCTTGCCTTTTGTTGAGACTTCTTCAAAAGCGGCATATAACTCCCCATATTTATTAACAATGGGCACTCCGATATTATGGATAATATCTTTGTAATCTTCTCCAATGTTTGTTGCATATAGTTCCAGTAGTTTTTCGCCTTTCTTTTCTCTCTTGAATTCTTGCACTTTTGTTTTCTTCTGTTGGCTTGTAACTCTTCTTAGGGAAAGATCTATATGATTTTTAGATTCATCAACTTTTAGAACCTTACATACTATCTTTTGGCCTTCCCTGACATGATTTCTAATGTTTTTAACCCAACTGGAGGAGATTTCTTTTATATGTATCATGCCCTCCTTGTCATATTCATCAAGGATAACGAATGCACCGTAGGGAAATACTTCCTTAACGGAACACATGACAAGGTCTCCCTCTTCAGGGTATGCCTTTTCGAGCATTAAATAATCACTCCAACACTTCTAGTATTTCAGCATTAATTTTGCCTACTCCACCTTTTGACTCGACAAGGGATTTCCCACAAGTAAGGCATTTTACAGTAATAGCGGGTCTGTTAAAAACTATCTGTTCACTTGAACAGTCAGTGCATTTCACTCTCAAAAATTTTGAAACGAGTTTTTTCATTTTATGCCTCCTCGAACTCTAACTTTCTAATTCTGAAGCCTTTTCTTGTAGTGGCTTTTTTGCATAATTCGCATCTATACCTTAAATCTACTTTGCTTATAGCTTTCCCACCACTTACTGAAGATCTGGGGAAACCTCTGTAACCTTTAATTTTTCTTCTATACCTTCTCTGACCTGCACTAAGTTCTCCTCTTTTCCTTTTCTTTACAGTCTCAACTTTATGTGACGTGTGTTTCTTACAGGTCGGGCAGTAAGTATTCATCTTTTTTGGCATTTTCATAAGAATCACTCTCGACTAGCTCTCAGCAACTTTCTCTCGTATTAATATCTCAGCATTTCTCAAGGGGATTGAAATTATTTCCCCTTTTTTATACGGCCCATAGGACCTCATATCCTCTCCTATGAACTCTGGTACATCTTGTGAGAGCTTTACCTCCTTAAAAACCTTTTCCCTTATGTCTTTAGCAAGAATTTTTACATCTAATATATTGCCTTTGTATTCATTAAGAAGGTCTTGAATATCTTTAGAGATTTTAGTTTCTATTCCATTACTGGAAACTGAGTTCCCAAGAGATTCCCCAACTATATATCTAAATTTTTTTCTACAAAAAAATTCAAATTGCATTTTAGCGTAGTCACTCTTGGCCTTTTTGATTTTACCTTCAAGTGTGTCTTCATAAAAATTTTGAGTTAATAAATCAAGAATCTCTTTGTTATCTTCCTGATTAGAGTCAATCAAACCCATTTTTATACATTCTTTTCTAAAAATATTTATTGGGTCGTCATTATATTTTCCCATTTGCTTCTCATCTTTCTACGCGTGGGGCTAGTATGAATACAAAAGATGCGCCTTCGATTTCAAATTCAATTTTTACAGGCATATCGTTTCCTATTTCAATTGACATTTCTCCAGGTATTGACTTTGACATATCAGTTAAGTAGCTCAAATTAAATGTTGAAAAAGCTCCTGCGGACACAATCAGCTCATAAAGATCAGGGTCACCCTTCTCAAGTTTTACTTCAATGTCGCCTGTGTCACCTTCGGCATTCATATAGAATGCGTCGTCCGCTTTTAGAGAAACGTGATCTGAAACTATATTTGCATCTTTTAAACCCTCTCTGAAGGCCTGAGAATTTAGTCTTACCTTAGAAGAAGTATTCAAGGCAGGCATTTTGAGATTCGATTGTTCTGTGACGTCTATAAGCTGGCACCCGAATCTTCTAGTTGATGTTCCTTTCAAGACCATGAGTATTTTGTTTTTCTCTTCATCTAGTTTTAGAACAAGAATATCATCGCTTCTACTCCTGTTAATGAATTTTGACATATCTTCAATGTCAATGCCTATAATAGCTTCTTTATCAGTTTTATATTCTGCAAATACTTCCTTGTTCATTTTAAAATCAATCATGCTAACATGAGATGGATCCATAGCTCTTAATTCAATACCTTCGTCAGTAATCTTTAACGGAACTTCTTCCACAAGACTGCCAATAGCAGTGACACATTTTCTCCATGTTTCAGCACTCAAAACAGCTTCAAACATTAGCTCACCTTACAACCTCTATTCTATAGTTATTAATATATTTATATAAATTTATTGGAAATTACTTATAATATAGATTTTTAATTTTATCAAAACTTTCCCTGTAGAGCTTTATATCGAGATCTGACATGTTTTGGATTAGCTCTCCTTTAAGGGATCCCGAGATAGAAACACCGAACACTCTAACAATGTCTCCTTCTCTAAAATTAATATCTTCACCAAAAACAACTTCAATTTGGCCTGTGCCATCGTCCAAAAGAATATCATTTCCATCTTTTTTAATTATGGCCCCTACTACACTGACATGTTTTTCATTCGGTATTTCGTTTATTCTTACCTTTTTAAAAGGTAATTTTGTAAAACTATCTGGCAAATTATCCCTCAGTTTATATTTTGGGTAATATATTTAAAACTTACCTTAGAAAATAGCTTATGCTTATTATTGTAACTGGTCTTCCGGGGACAGGGAAAACTACTATTGCTGATGCACTGTCAAAAGAGATAGATGCCATTGTTTTTTCAACTGACAAGATCAGGAAAATGATTTTTGAAAAGCCAATATATGATAAAGAAGATAAAAGAGTAGTATACGATGAACTATTCTCTCAAGCTCAAAAATATTTGTCAATAGGAAAAAATGTCATTCTTGACGGAACCTTTTATACAAAATTATTAAGAGAAAAGACAAAGGAAGTTGGAAAGCCCTTTTGTGAAAAAGTATATTTTGTATATTGTGAAACTCCTGAAAATATTCTAAAGGAAAGAATAACAAAAAGAAAGGACAAATATAGTGACGCAGACTACAATGTATATCTTAAAATGAAGAAAATATTTGAAAAATTTGAAGAAGACGTAATAGTTGTGGATACATCTAATTCAGTGAGCGATAACATATCAATTATCAAGAAAACAATCTATTCAATGTAGCCCTCAAGAGCAAGTCTTAATCCTTTCTTTAGAAAAATAACAGGGATTTGGAGTTTTCTTAACTCAGACTTCAATTTCATGTCGTTTGTTGCTACAACGCATTTATTTTTTCGAGCATATTCTAATATTGATCTATCAACTGAACCTTCAAAGTCAATTTTTTCATAACGTTCAGAAATTTTTAGAGCAATTTCTTTAGAGATTCTATCCGACCCTGTAAGTTCTATCTTTTTAAGTTCAGATATAACGTTAGTTGGTATCAATATTTGACATTTTTTCTCGATGACATCTTCGATTGATTCAATTCTAAGATTAAATCTACCTGGAAGAAGAAGAAAATTTGTATCAAGAATTACAACTATTTTATTATTCCGTAGCCTATTAGTCTCCATCTGGCCCCTACCCTTCTACTGATGGCTACTCTCTCACCAACTAGAGAACATACTGGAAGTTTTAATACCAATTCTGTGACTTTACCAACTTTTGTCGTTGTGCCTATTGTTTTTGCTGTTCCGACATTTAATAGAAGCATTTCTTTAGGCCTTATAGGGTCTACTTCAATTTCATCCTCTGTACCAACGACTCTTTCAAGGAGATTAATTTCAAGGATCAAATTCTCCCATACTTTTGGCAACTCTTCAGGATGCCCTAATAAACTACCTGCTAGTGTATCGGATTTTGTAACCGCGGGATCCAGATTCGTTCCAACTCCAAGAAGTCCTCCTGGCAGCGCTTCTTCAACGGATTCATTGCTAACATTTAAACTTGATATTTCTGTCAATATTGGCTTGAAAACTTTTTTATTTTGCTCAACTTTTTCAAATCCAGGTCTTATTTCTATTTTATCCCCAACTTTTAGTTTTCCCTGGATAAGCGATCCGCCTAATATTCCTCCTTTGAGGTCCTCTGGAAATGTTCCAGGTCTGTTTGTATCAAAAGACCTTGCAATATACATTATTGGTGGTTTATTTGGGTCTCTTTTTGGAGTCTTTATTACATCTTCAATTGATTTTATCAGGTAATCGATATTTACCTTATGTTGAGCAGATATAGGAATAATTGGAGCGCTTTCGGCTACAGTTCCTTTAATAAAATCTTTTATTTGATTATAATTTTCAATTGCTTTTTCCTTAGAAACAAGCTCTATTTTATTCTGTGCGATAACAATATTCTTAATCCCGACAATGTTTAAGGCCATCAAATGTTCTCTTGTCTGTGGTTGTGGGCATTTTTCATTTGCTGCAATCACCAATATTGCCCCATCCATTATTGCTGCGCCTGAAAGCATTGTTGCCATTAGGGTTTCATGTCCAGGTGCATCGACAAAAGAGACTTTTCTCAAAATTTTAGATTCTCCGCCACATTTAGAACAAGTCTTTTCAGTAGTATAGGCTTCTATCCCTTCACATGATTCACATTTTCTAAACTCGATGTCTGCATAACCTAGTCTTATAGTAATACCTCTTCTAAGCTCTTCGCTATGTTTGTCCGTCCATACTCCCGATAGAGCTCGTGTCAAAGTTGTTTTACCGTGATCAACATGCCCTACAAGACCTATATTTACTTCAGCTTGTCCCAATTATATATCACCCTTATCATAAATTATTATCCGCACTTAAGACTTTGATTCTTCTGGTGCTTCTTCTGCTTTCTTTTCTTCAGGATTTTCGTATTTTTCAGGCTTAATTACTTTGGTGTTAATTTGGACAGTGTCTTCGTCTATGGTGTTTCCCCTAACTCTCTTTTTTCTTCTCTCGCCGTGTTCTATTGGATTAAAGCCAACACCCTTGGAAAGCAGAAGTTTTACTCTTCTGTTACCATCGAGGTCTTTCCTCATTGGGAATCCGTCTTTATCGGATCCTCCTGTAATCTTTAATACATGGCCAGAAAGTCCTATCGTCTCACCATTAAACTGTTCACCAATTTTTAAACCAAAGAGGGATTCTGCCTGTTTATCCTTAACTTCTTTTTGAATAGTTTTACCATCTTGGTAAGAAACAATAACTTTGTATTCCATTGTGACCCTCCTTTCTTTGGATATATACGAAACGATTAAATTGCTGTTTAAAAACTTTATTGTCTATAAACTATAAAAATGAAATTATTTCATCTAATGAAGAGACAATAAGGTCTGCTTGATTTAGAAGTTCTTCTGAGGATACACCTGAAAGTATCCCTATAGTAAAACATCCTGCTCTTTTGCCAGAATCTATATCATACTTATGATCCCCAATAACAACTGTGTTCTCCGGCTTTCTTTTTAGATATTTGATGGCAATTTCTACATGTCCAGGATCTGGCTTAACTTTTACAACATCCTCTCTAGTAACTATAACGTCTATATATTCAATTAATCCAGAAACTTCTAGAGTCTTAATAGCTGCAACTTTACTGTTTCGTGTAATAATCCCTATATTCTTTCCTTTTGATTTTAATATATCTAGTAAATCTTTAGAATGAGGAAAAGCTTCGGCTTTCTCCGATGCTTCAATCTCATGCTGGACTATAATATTTTCAATTCCCGCAACAAATTCAGCATAATCTTCTTCTTTGGCAAATACAGGCCTTAATTCTTTTAATGTTTCAATTAAAGACCCTTTAATCTCTAGAAAAATGCCATTATCTTCTAGAATTTTTCTTGTAACTCTTTTTAGATGTTCAAAATCAAGTTTAAATTTTACTAAAGTACCGTCCATGTCGAATAGAAAAAGATCATAGCGAGCGAGTTGTTTCTCCATAATAACAATATTTAAGAATACCTATATAACAGTTATTTTATGAATATCTTATTGCTCCCAATTATTTCATTCATAATTACACTTCTCATTACCCCTCTAATTGGAAAGTTCAATAAAAACCATGGTGTATTTGGTGTTGACCTCCATAAGAATGAGCGATTTGAAGTTCCAGAAGCTGGGGGCACATCTATGCTCCTTGGTACAATTCCTATTTTTATTCTGTATTATTTATTAGTCCATGATGCGTTGATACTGATGTTTATATTTCCAATTACAATTATAGGGTTAGTTGGCCTGATAGATGATATTTATAACATGCCACAATTACTCAAAACGATTGCATGTTTATTGGGCGGGGTACCTTTATTATTTTTTGTCAGTGATACTTCACTAAATCTAATTTTGTTTGTAATAAATTTAGGCCTTCTTTATTATATTATAGTTCCAATAGGCATAACTGCAGCTTCAAATCTGACAAATCTCCTGGCAGGATTTAACGGAGAAGAGATTGGGTTAGGATTTATATCAACTCTTTCACTCTCAATTTGCATATTTCTCTTGGGCGACTTTAAAACTTCAATTTATCTTCTAACTTTCACCTTATCTTTCCTCGCTTTTCTAATTTACAATAAATATCCTGCAAAAATATTCCCTGGCGATACAGGAACATTAATAGTTGGTGCTGTAATCGCATCATTTTCTATAATAAAAAATATAGAGATAATTGGAGTAATACTTCTAGTTCCCCAAATCATAGAATTTTTATTTAAATCGATGAGAAGATTCAGCGGTAAAAAATATGGCCCTACAAAAGTTGATAGTGAAGGCATTTTACACCCTCAAAAATATCTCTCAGTTGCAAATTCTCTTACTTCTCATTTTAAACTCACTGAAAGAAGCCTGGTTCTCGTAATTTGGTTTATTGGAGCTATTTTTGGCATAATGTCTATAGTTACAACCTATTTATTTATAATAAATTAAATATTCTAAAGATAAAAGTTTTAAAGCAATTAGATATTCATGCGTTATACGAAGAGGTGATGTAATGCCTGAAGAAAATATTAAAGGTATAGTCGAGTACTTAAACGAATTTGTTAACGAAGACAACAGTGTTCCTAGGAATATAAGAAGAGCTGCAAAAGAAGCTGCAGATAGACTACTTGACACTTCTGAACCTGTCCAATCAAGAGCACATGCTGCAGTTGAACTTTTGGACGAGATTTCGAATGACCCAAACATGCCAATGCATACGAGAACTATTCTATGGGAAGTTTTAAGCGAATTAGAAAAGATTTAATCTCTTTTTCTATATCTTCCCCTCTTTTCTATTTGTTCGATTCTTTGAAGGATTTCATCCTTTTTTTCGTTTCCAATCACATTTGAATATCCTTCAAGTACTGCCCTAAATAGTTCCTCAGAGATATCAAAATGAGTGCTTTCTAAAGCCTGCCTTAAAAGGTGTATATCTATCCCCTGTTTCTCAATTTCTTCTGATTCCTCCGATAAACCAAAGTCAATGAAATACACTTTTCCATTACTTAATATCATGTTTGATGTTGTGAGATCTCCATGGACTATCCCTGCTTTGTGCATATAGCCAACTGATTTGCCGATGTGGAATCCTATTTCTTTGTCCAGTCCTTTTGAAGAAAAATATTCTTTTAATCGAATTCCGTCTATATACTCCATCACGATGCTTTTTTCTTTCAAGTCGACAAGGTATAGTGCTGGAGAATGTACTCCAGAGAGTTTTGCTTTATTGATTATCTTTGCCTCTTTTACAGTTCTAAATCCCCGGATCATATCATCAATTTCTTTGATTCTGTAATTTTTCTTTACTCTTTTTTTAGTGACGACCTTCTCATCATAAAAGTCAAATCCGAATACATCCTTGAAATCTTCAAGATAAAGATCTGCTTCTGCACCTTTTTTTAGAATCAAAGCTTACCACCTAGCACATCCATTATTTGTCTTTCTTTTACATTGCCTATTCGCCCCACCACACCATCAACTAAATCAACTATAGTTGAGGGAGGATTTTTATCAAGGACTCCAATGTCGATAAATAGGTTAATTTCTTCTAAAGAGTTTTTGAGACTAAATTTTACTTCTTCGATTGAGTAGGGAGATGGATCCCCAGATCTATTCGCACTTGTGGAGATGATAGGTTTATCTGACAATTCAGATAATCTTCTTGATACCTCATTTGCAGGTATTCTAAATGCAAGTTTTTCTTTGTTTACGATGTCAGGTATGGCATTTCCTTTTTTTCTGAGGGCTACTGATATTCCTGGAAAAGCATTGAATAATTTTATTGCTCTTTCTTCCAGAAAAACATATTTTCCTATCATCTCAATTGAAGAAGCTATCAGTGGGAGTGGTTTGTCTTGTTCTCTACCTTTTATCCTAAATATTTTTTCAATCGCCTGAGAATTAGTAGCATCACAGCCCATTCCATAGCAGGTATCAGTTGGGTATACAATGACCCCTCCTTCCTTTATAATTTCTACAGCCTTTTGGATGTCATCTATAACCAATTAACCTCCACCTCGTCTGTTCTCCATTTTTGCTTTATTATGGTGTCCTTAATTTCCATTCTCTTGCCACTAATCCATTCTATTAATCCTTGGTAGGCTATCATTGCTCCGTTATCCCGACATAAGGCCGGAGACGGAACAAAAAGTTTAGCCTCTCTTTCTAAACACATAGTGTTGCACATTTCTTTTAATCTTTTAGAAGATGCAACTCCTCCAGTCAATAATAATTCATTTTTTTCAGTGTGGGACATTGCCCGCTCAGATGCTTCAACTACCAAAGAATATGTAGTTTCCATAAGGGAAAAAGTAACATCTTCTTGGTTATTAGTTTTTAATTTTTTGATCGACTCTGTCAAAAGCCCTGAAAAAGAAAAATCCATACCTTTTATAGTATATGGCAACTGTAAATATTTTTGTCCTTTACTGGAAAGTTCATCTATCTGTCTACCGCAGGGAAATCCTATCCCCAATTCTCTGCCAAAAGTATCCTGCATATTGCCTATGCCAACATCAAGAGTTTCTCCAAATACTCTGTATTTTCCCTCTGCATACGCAAGTATCTGAGTATTTCCTCCAGAAACATAAAGGGTAACTGGATCCTTTGCTCCTGTAATAAATCTGCCAATTTCCACATGGGCAACACAGTGATTAACACCAATTATAGGAACATTTAGATTAATCGATAGAGATCTTGCAGCACTTGCAACAATTCTAAGACATGGCCCAAGACCAGGCCCCATTGAAAAAGAGATTAAATCAATATCTTCTTTTTTGATTCTTGCTTCGGATAAAGATTTCTCCATTACCTTTCCTATTACACTGGCATGGTGGTCTGCTGCTTCTCTAGGATGAATTCCTCCATCTGAGCAATAAGAATCAGTAACATTGGATAGTACACTTTCTTCAGAAACTATCCCAATCCCAAGAGTATGTGCTGTACCCTCTATCCCAAGAGATATCATGAACTTAATATTATTTCTCTTCTTAAATAGTTTATTTTTTTAGAAGATTATTTCATATTTTGGGACGCCAAATCGTAATAATATTCATCTTCAGAGACCTTAATAGGTTTTAATTTACCGCTTGTGGAGAAGTCCTTGAACTTTTTTGCCCAAATCTCAAAGAACCCTTCATGCGATAAAAATGCCATGAATTTAATAAGCTGCTCATTTGTTATCTTGCTTAGACTGTGTTCCATATCACATGCATCTTTTTCGGCTTCTTCTTCCGGCACTAGTATCATCGTAAAAAAATCAAGAAGAACTTTGTGTTTTTTAAGTGTAATATTTGCTATTTTGGTTCCTTTTTCCGTTAAAACTGTTGGTCCGTAATGTTCTCTTTTTATTAAACCCTTTTCTTCAAGTTTTTTTAGCATTTCAACTGTAGTTGCAGGTCTTACGCCTAATGCCTTTGCGACGTCTTTCGTTCTTGCAAAACCTTTGCCCTCTGTAATATTCAATATGGCTTTTAGATAATCTTCTTCTGTCTCAGTAGTGTTGACCATACTAACAATATTAAGTGTTCCTAAATATAAATTTATTGGTTATAGCATATTAATATAATTCAAACAATAAATAGAAAAATTAATGTTTTTTATTTTTAGGCCATCTTTTTATTATACTTCCGCAGTCTTGACACGTTTTTTTATCCTTTTGATATATTTTCTTGCAGCCAATGCAATAATATTCCCAATGGATTACGTTTTTTATTCCAGATTCTCTAATCGATTTGTATTTAACTTTCAAAATAGAAGAAATATTCTGTATCCCATAGTCTTCAGAGATAATCGTAGAATCCAACTCAAGTGCAAGTGCAATTAGTTTAATATCAGTCAAAGACAGATTGTCTCCTGTTTCTTTGGCTTTATTAATTACCTCTTTTACAATTTCTGGATTTGGTTCTTTTATCTGGATTTTTCCAGAATTTAAGAAATAAGATAATCTTTCTTTGGATTGACTATCTTCAACTTCATCAATTACCTCATAGACGGTTAAATACTCATCTTCTTCGGGTAAAAAACCACCTATAAAAGCCGATGCGTCGAGTATGAACTTCACTAAATTCACTTCTTTACAAATCTAGCTTTAAGAATACTCTTTTTGATTTCTATCTTATCGCCGGATTTCATCGTGCCTTGCGGAAATCCATCTGCTACGATAGTGCATGGCCTGTCTAATGCAGTGACAATGACAGTTTCGTGGTCTGGGTATACCATTGGACTTGCTTTACGGTATAGAGGACAAATAGGTGTAATGCCAAATTCCTGAGAATTGGATTTTATTATTGGCCCTCCTGCAGAATAAGAGTACGCGGTGGATCCTGTTGAGGTCGTAATAATAACTCCATCGCCTGAGATAATATACTCTTGGTCAGAAATCTGTACTTTGACCTGGGACACTCTTGTGGCAACTTCTGTCCTTATTACAATGTCATTTAAAGCCTCTACAATCTTATTACCTATCGTACAAGAAATCATAGAACGTTCTTCAATTTTGTGATTTTCAATTATATCTAGTATAGAATTTATTTCTTCAGGCGATATCTCATTTAAGTACCCAATTGTACCCATATTCACTCCTAGTATTAATGTATCCTGATATCGTCTGACAGACTTTAATATCGTCCCGTCACCTCCGACAGATATCAATAAATCTATGTCGCCAGCTTTTTTTGAATAATTATTGTTAGGGAAGTGTT
This sequence comes from Methanofastidiosum sp., assembly GCA_020854815.1. Classification (NCBI taxonomy): domain Archaea; kingdom Methanobacteriati; phylum Methanobacteriota; class Candidatus Methanofastidiosia; order Candidatus Methanofastidiosales; family Candidatus Methanofastidiosaceae; genus Candidatus Methanofastidiosum; species Methanofastidiosum sp. Next base: position 12,937 of record JAHKLW010000060.1, read on the forward strand.
TTTTTAATATTTCATCAAAATAGATTTCATGTTTTCCTTTCAAGATCTCTGATATTTTCCGAGATATCTCTAATGCTTTTTCTCGATCTGTTCTGGAGATTATTCCTACTCTCAAATCATCTACCTTTTCTTCTTAATAGTATTAGTATTAATAATATTGAAGCCGCACCACCAATTAATGTGTAGGTTAGAGGTGTGAGTGGATTATTTTTAGGCTCCACCACTTGAATTGTGGCTATATTATCTTTTTCATAATCCATTTGCCTTAGTTCTTCACTAACTCCTAAACCCTCGGACATAGCTTTGGGCTGATTTGACTGAAAGGTTTGAATAATACCCGGAGCACTAAACCCTATGCCGAGAATAACAACGAGAAACATCACTAACAATGCTGTGGGCGCAGGAATATAAGAAGTTTTAAGGCTGTTTGAGAGAGTTCTTACAGTTTCTTCTTTCTGAGAAGGAACTATAAGGATAGCAGTTTTTTTAGGGCCATAATACTTAATATCTTTAAATTTTCTTGAAAGTTTTGTATCAACTACATCTATAATTCCTATTTCCATCAATCTTTCTATATGGAACATCACAGTAGGCATTGGAATACCCAACTTCTTTGCTAAATCACCAGCTGAATGTGGCTCAATAAAAAAAGCGTCTATTATTCGCCTCCCATTATCATTAGCTAGCTCCATGGCAACAATCTTTGCTTTATCATCATCTGTGGATATAACATGTAACACATCATCCAAAGTTGCCATAAAAATTATATTTTATTACATCTTTAAAAGTATATCTTAAAATTAAAAGCAAAAGATTTTTATATTGACTCCAATCCTTAAGACACCGGAGAGTGTAAATTACGCATAATAAATCAATAGTTTTTATAATATGTCTGGTACTAGGATCATTAATAATTAGTATACCTAAAGCGGATGCTGAGGGATTTGTATATTCTTTTGATTTCTCACCCCAATCGACAGAAATGATACCTTTTGGGGAAATCGAAATATTATCTGATGTGGATATATCAGAGCAATACACAACCATAAGTAACAAAATAAATCTATCAGACGCACCCCAAACTATTATTTTTAATACTTCCATACCTAAATCTATTATAACTCAAGTTCAGTTGATTTATCAAGATGCCAATTCTAGCTGGAAAGAAGTAGCAATTACTTTGGATCCTGAAGTCTCAAATGCCAGATTTTCATTTGATACTGCGGAGAGAAGAGGCACCGATAGTTATAATTTTATCTTAAATTATAAATTAAACACTTCCTCGATTTATACTCTTAAACCGAATACACTCCTATCTTTTGAATATTTCTTAATAGCAAAAATAGGTGAGGCTGATGTAGCAAGTATAAATTTGAGCCTGCCTGAAGGATTTAAGCCACTTAATAGTAATGGGTGGAGAGTCCAAGATGAAAGATTTGTGTACTCCGCACAAATTTCCAAGACTTCTGGTAGCTTCTATACAATCTTCAACACCGACAATGATTATTCTGGATCTTTAGAATCTTTAAAACAAGAGATAGCTAATCTAAGGCAGGACAATTTAAATTTATCAGAAACGATTCTAGAACTACAACAAAGTGTGGATAGCTATAAAGTTGAAAATCAAAATCTTTCATCAGAAATAGAAAATCTTACTGCGAGACTTCTAAAGGCTGAAGAAGAAAGAAAAGTATCAGATAGAATTTCAAATAACTTTTGGCAGTTCTCATGGGGGCTCACAATATTATTGCCAATATTATTGCTTTTCTTTGCTGAACTTAGGACTAAATCAGTCATAACTTCAACCCAACTATTGATAAGTTCAGTCGTTGGCACATTTGTAATTTTCTTGATATTGTATATATTATTCATAACTTAGAATGTGTAAATTATTGATTGTAAATAAATGAAAAGTAATTTAAAGATTTTATAGTCTATCAAATTTGCGGAGGAATTAAAAATGTCAAGAAAATATAAAATATATGTGTTATTATTCATTATTGGAGCCTTTATGCTAAATCAATCTGAAGTTAAAGCTGATAGTTTCCTTTATTCCTTTAGCATTACATCAGATACTATTGATTTGGATTCCTCCGCTCAAATGAATATTTTAACAGATGTGAATATAGATCAACAATATACCTATCTAACTCATCAAATTATACTTTCAGATGCACAAGGGCAGATAACATTTGAAAACAGTATACCTAAGAATATAATAGATAACATAGATCTAAGCTATAAAGATTCAAATTCAACATGGAACAAAGTGATTGTAACTCTAGATCCAGATTCGACTATCACTAGATTTACAATCGATACTGATGGGAAAAAGGGACTTTTAAATTATCAATTTAATATAATCTATGTTGTAAATTCACAGTCCATATTTAACCTTGTCCCAAATATTCTAAACTCATTCGACTACATGATTAATTCTGAATTAGGTCCAGATGACCTAGCCACGATCCAAATAACTCTGCCAAGTGGGTACAAACCTTTTGATTCCACAGGGTGGAGGCTCCAAGGAGGAAGGTTCTTTTACTCAACAGTTATTCCTGGGTCTGAAAAGAATTTCTATTCTGTGTTCTACCAAGAAGAGAACTATGGTGGATCAATAGATGCCTTAAGAAATGAGATTACTAAATTGACACAAGAGAATGCAAAGTTAACAGAGAATATAATTGAAATGCAGAGAGCAGTTGAAAGTTACAGAGTCAAAAATGAAGAATTGGATTGGAACCTAAAAGATTTGAAAGATGAGCTTATTAAATCAAAAGAGGAACAGCAACAAGCTAACATGAACACTGCAAACTTTAGATACCTCTCTTGGGGATTGACTCTAGCACTTCCAGGGATGCAATTTATGCTAAATGAACTAAGGGAAAAGAGCAAGATATCGCCAACACAACTTCACCTAGGATCTGTTATTGGAACATTTATCGTCTTTATGGCACTCTATGTATCGCTATTTCTCTAAATTTTTAAATATAATAAAATTTAATCAGATTTTCCAAATCCGAGTATTTTCATAAAAGACAACATTGGATGTGATTTTGGGAGTATTGTTACTTCCTCGCTGCATGTCACGTATTCGAATTTAACAGTTCCTTGTTTAACTGCTCTATAGGTGACTGTAAGTCTATCCCCCTCACATTTTGAACTAACTAAAATAGCTTTATCTGAAGGAGTAGAGCAATCTTCTTCAAGTATTTTTATGTTATTAGGGTTAATACAACCACTGCTGGAATAATTAACTGCAACTACAGTAATAAATTCACCTACATGCACAGTATGATTAGTAACATAAAACTCAGGTACGGCACATCCAAAAACAGACCCAATTCCAATTGTGCCCAATAAGAGAATCAATGAAATCAGTGTTACTGATATTTTCTTCATGTGTATGCCTCATGAATGATATTTTTCATTTATTTATATAGATTTTGGTAATCATTCCAAAATATTTTCAAAGGATTGTTTATTAATCCAAAGCGATCATTACTTCAGTTGATTTGATTACCACCTTAACTTTTTGCCCTTCTTTTAATCCTAAAGCTTCAACAGCTTCTCTTGTAATCATTGAAGTAATTATGGATGGTTTTGTAACTTCTACTTTAACTGTGGCTGCAACTTCTCCCTTTTTTATTTCTTTAATAATTCCTTCCATATTATTTCTTGCACTAATTGCCATTTTATCACCAACTAGTAAATTAGTTTTTTATCTATTTAAGATTAATAGTATAAAAAAGACAAGGGATACAGATTAGAAATAATCTGAGTGTTTTTTTAAAAAGTTGTAAAGTTGTTTGTCTTCCTCCCTCTTATTTAGGATTGAATATATGTTGTGAAGATTTACATATATGTCCCCAATTTGAGGATGATCGGGCCCGTATTGATGTATTAAAATTTGTAGCCCTCTTGTATAAAGTTCTTCTGATTCATCGAATTTTTTCATCTCTTTTAGGAGATTTGCAAGTGAGCAGAGTATAGGGATCAGCTGAGAATTTTCTTTTCCATAATCTTCTTCCTTGAGTTTCAGCACTCTTTTATAAAGCTGTTCTGCTTCGGGATACTTACCTTGAGATTGGTAAACAAATGCAAGGTTTTGCAAGACGTTTAAAACTACTATATCCTTTGCGGAAAACACTCTTTCAAATATTGAAAGAGCTTTTTCATAAAAGACTTCTGATTCGGCAAATTCTGCTTTGTATTGTGAAATGAGCCCTAGCAAAAAAAGACTCATACCTGAAGTCGAGTGCGAGGAACCGTAGACATCTATAGCTTCGTTAAGTGATTTTTTTGCAAGTCTCTTTGCTTCTACATATTTTTCCATCTTCAATAACCTAATAGAAGCATTGTAGAACTCTTCCCAAAGTGTAAAACTTCCGCCTTCAATATTCATCGATTCACTATCCGTTGACTCTATATTTGATTATATTAAGTATCTATATAAATTTTGTGGGACGGCTTAGAAAACCTTATAATCCATATGATTATAAAATCATATCGTGATTAAATGAAGGTGATTATCAAAGAAGGATGTACAAGATGCGGAGTTTGTTTCAAAGAATGTCCTGAAGTATTCGTTCCTGATCCTGAAGGAATGGCAATTATTTCAGAGGAATTTCAAGGAGATAATGAATTTGAAGGGGAGATTGACCAAAGTATGGCTCAATGTGCAAAATCTGCAGAAAACATTTGCCCTGCCGACATAATCTCTATCGAAGAATAATTAAATATTCTTTGATTCCGGGAACGAATTATTTTTAATATGAATAATAATTCGTTATATTTATATAGCGTTATCTTCTTTTAATCATAACGAGGTGATATTTTGAATAAAAGAAAAACATATCTTAAGATATCAGCATTGTTCCTCATAGGAATAATGGTGGCTTTAACCTTGGGATGTACAGCACCAGAGCCTAAGACAATAAGCGTATTCCACGCTGGAAGTTTGGCTCAGCCATTCCAAGCTGTTGAAAAGAACTTTGAAACGGCAAATAAGAACGTAGATGCACAATTAGAAGGTGCTGGTAGTGTAGACACTATCAGAAAAGTAACTGATTTGGGAAAGGAAGCAGATGTCATTGGATCTGCTGATTACAAACTGATACCTCAAATGATGTATCCAGATTATGCTGACTGGTACATTGTTTTTGCTACAAATGAGATTGTACTTTGTTACACTGATAAGAGTAAATATGCAAACGAAATTAATGCTGATAACTGGTACGAAGTAATACAGAGACCTGATGTTCTATGGGGATTTGGAAATCCAAATATAGACCCCTGTGGATACAGAACAGTGATGACAATAAAACTTGCCGATCTTGCATATAATAAACCAGTATTCGATGAATTACTTGGATCACATACAACCATTACTGCAAAAGAAGAAAATGGAATTTACAAAATAACAACGCCTGAAAGCTTGAATCCAGATACAAAATATGTCACTATAAGAGACAAATCTGAAGATTTAGTTTCTATGACTCTTGCTGGTGGAATTGACTATGCATTTGAATACAGATCAGTCGCAGAACAGAACAAATTAGACTATGTTGAACTACCTCCTTCAATAAATCTAAAGGATGTAAAGTATGATTCAACTTATGCTAAAATCCATGTGACCATATCTAATGGAAAAACACAAATAGCCGCACCTATAGCATACGGAATTACAGTTCCGAAAAATGCACCAAACAAAGATTTGGGAATTAAATACGCTGAACAAGTTATAAACGAAAGCGGACAGAAAATTTTCAAAGAGATGGGGCAGCCACCCACAGTTCCTGCATTAGGATCAGGTAATGTTCCAGAACAATTGAAAAAATATGTAGAAATGATCGATTAAGGAGGTTCAAATATGATTTCGGAAATTAGAAGAAATCCTCTTCTAATTCTTTTTTTTATTTTGGGAATGTTAATAGTAGTTTATATAATGGCTGTTTTATCAAATATGTTATACAGTCAGTTAGTTCTCCATCCAGGAGAGTTTATCAAGGTTATTAAAGACCCAGATGTAATAAAATCCATCTGGTTAACATTATATACCTCATTTCTTGCAACGGTAATAGGAGTTATTCTAGGAATTCCTCTTGCATATATTCTTGCAAGATATGAGTTTTATGGAAAAGATATCATCGAAGCAATAGTGGATATACCAATCATTATCCCACATACAGTAGCAGGAATTGCACTATTTTCTTTGCTCATGAAAAAGGGGGCTGTTGGAATAGCATTTTCAAAATTAGGTATAGTTTTCCAGGACAACATTTTGGGGATTGTAATGGCAATGCTCTTTGTAAGTTGTCCCTTTTTTGTTGGCACAGCTAGAGAAGGATTTAAGAGTGTCAATCCAAATCTAGAAAGCGTTGCAAGAACTCTTGGAGCTTCTCAATGGAAATCATTTTATCAAATAGCCTTGCCATTGACATCACGCCATATATTTTCCGGCGCAATTATGTCCTGGGCTAGAGGAATAAGTGAATTTGGTGCAATTATTATAATAGCATATTACCCCATGATAGCTTCGACTTTGATATTGGCCAGATTCAACAGTAATGGACTCTTAGGTTCACAGCCTATTGCCGTTTTATTGATTATGATTTGCTTCATTACTTTTGTTGTCTTGAGATTAGTTTCAAAGAGAGGTAGAAGAATATGATACATGTAGAAAATCTAAGTAATAATTGGGGAGATTTCACGCTGAAAAACATATCACTTGATATCAAAGAAAGTGAATATTTTGTTATATTGGGGCCAACTGGAGCTGGAAAGACTTTATTACTAGAGATAATTGCTGGCTTGTATTTCCCTAAGGAAGGAAGAGTCATGATAAATGGTAGTGACGTCACTTTTACCTCCCCTGAGAATCGAGGGTTAGGATTTGTCTATCAAGACTATGCACTTTTTCCTCACCTAAATGTTAAGAAAAATATTGAGTATGGATTAAAGTTGAGGAAAGTTCCTGAAGAAAAGAGAGAAGAAAAAATTTCAGAGCTTGTAAAAATGCTAAAAATCAACCACCTTTTGCATAGAAATACTGAGACATTGAGTGGTGGAGAAAAGCAAAAAGTTGCATTGGCAAGAGCTTTGGCAATAAATCCCAAGATTATTCTTATGGACGAACCTTTTTCAGCCCTTGATGAAAACACTAAATCGAAGCTTATTTCAGATATGAAAGAACTCCATAAAACAGAAGGTATAACTTTTGTCCACGTTACCCACAGCCAAGAAGAAGCTATACTACTTGCAGATAGAATAGGAATTATGATGAAGGGAACAATTGTCCAAGTAGGAAATCCTGACGAAATATTCTACAAACCAGTAACAAAAGAAATTGCGCAGTTTGTAAAGATTGAAAACATTTGGGAAGGTAAAGTTATTGAAAAAAAAGAAGAGGAACTAATAGTAGATGTAAATGGAAAACAAATAGTGACTTTATCGGATCATTTCAAAGTTGGACAAGATGTAAGACTAATTATTAGGCCTGAAGATATAATCTTGGGTAAGGGGGACACAAGCGCTAGAAATAATTTCAAAGGAAAAGTAACTTCTGTAATTAAACATGGATTTTATCATATCGTAAGGATAGACTGCGGATTTGAAGTTGAAGCTGCTGTTACAAAACAATCAATTGAAAATCTTAGTATCATAGAAGGTAAAGATATCAATATATTTTTTAAAGCCACTGCACTTCAGGTTATTAAGAGATGAATATATTGATGCAGGGATTTTGTGAAATTCTTAAAACTTGAAACCTATGAAGAAGCGATTAATATAATTAATAAAACTATATCTTTGGATATAAAGTCAGAAGATACACCGCTAATCTCTTCTTTGAACAGAGTATTGGCTGAGGATATTATTTCCCCGATTAACGTACCCCATTATCCTAAATCACAAATGGATGGATTTGCAGTTAGATCAGAAGATACCTTCGAAGCTAGTGAAAATTCGCCGGTAAAACTAAGATTGATTGAAAGTGTAAATGCGGGTAACTCTCCAAAGTATTCGATTAAAAAGGGGAAATGCTCTTACGTTGCAACTGGTGCCCCCGCCCCAGAAGGTGCCGATTCTGTTGTTATGATCGAGAATACCCAGAATCTAGGTAATTATATTACTCTAACACGGGGGGTGACGCCTGGAGAGAATATAATGAAGGTAGGATATGACATAAAAAAAGGAAATCATATCTTGCCCAAAAATACCCTTATTACCCCTAGAGTAGTTGGACTTCTTTCAGGATTGGGTATTAAGAAAGTCAAAGTGTATAGAAAATTAAAAATCGGGATTTTTTCAACAGGTAACGAAATTATAAATCCTTGGGAAACTCTTGAATATGGAAAAACCTATGATGTTAATTCATTTTATATCTCTTCAAAATTAGAAAAGTTAGGTTGTGATACCTATAATCTTGGTATTGCAAAAGATAGCAAAGAGGATATAATTTCTAAACTAAATGAAGCAATAAATTGCGATATAATAATCCTTTCTGCCGGGGCATCAAAAGGAGAAAGGGATTTTGTCGAGGAAGCAATCAATAATTTTGGTAACTTAATAATTCACGGCATAAGTATCAAACCAGGAAAACCAACATTAGTCGGCTTGAAAGACAACAAACTTATTTTTGGCCTTCCTGGGCACCCTACATCTTCATTTGTACTATTCAACGTCTTGGTATTGCCTTTTGTCTATAAAATGGCGGGATTAGAGAAAAAAATAGAAATGAAGAAATTTATTTCAGGTGAAAGGATTTATTCCACAAGAGGAAGGGAGGACTTTTTGCCCGTTATAATACAAGGAGACAAAGTTTCATCCATATTTCGTGGCAGTGGTGCCATATCAAGTTTTTTAAAAGCAGAAGGTATCGCAATAATTGGGGAGAACACTGAATTTGTTGATAAAGGTGAAGAGTTAGAAGTATTGTTGTTGGAAGATTAAAATGTCAGAATTACCAGTGAAAGTACTTAGAATCACTTTAACTCAAAGATGCAATTTAAATTGCATATATTGTCACCATGAAGGCGAGTGCTCTCAATCATATAATGGCAAGAGAGAGATAAAAAAAGAAGAAATTGAAGATCTACTTAAAGTTTCTAAAGATTTGGGCATCAAAAAAGTTAGATTTACTGGTGGAGAGCCGCTTTTGAGGGGAGATGTAGTTGAGATTATTCAAATTGCTTCAAAATACATGGAAGATGTATCTATGTCGACAAATGGAGTTCTGTTGTGTGAAAAAATCTCAGAATTAAAAGAGGCAGGGATATCAAGAATCAATGTAACGTTGAATACTTTAAATGAAGAGATCTATAAGAGTATTACAGGTAAGAATAAATTGCAGGATGTTTTAGATGGAATTGAAAAAACTTATGATGAAAAAATATTTCCAATTAAAGTCAACATGGTTGTAATGCAGAGAAACTATAAGGAGATTAAAAATTTAGTCAGGTATACAAAAGAAGGAATGGTCCTTCAATTAATTGAACTTATATCTGAAAAAAATGGAACAGATTCTAAATTTTATAGAGAAAATTATGCGAGCTTATTGCCTATTGAAGAATATCTAGAAAAACATTCTATAAAAATCGTTGAAAGACAAAAACAACGCAGAAAAAAATACTTTTTACCCCAAGAAATTGAAGTAGTAAGATCAATGCATAACACCGTATTCTGTAATAATTGTATGAGTATAAGAGTAACAAGTGAAGGGGAGATAAAAAATTGTCTTTTCAGAAATCATGATTTAATAAAAATAAATGAGTTCTCTGATCACGAAAAACTAAAAGAGTCCTTGATTTATTCTATTAAAACAAAAACACCTTACTGGTGCTGAAATGAAAGTAACGGTGAAGTATTTCGCATTATTTAAAGATTTGACGGGTAAGATTCAAGAATCTATGGAAATAAAAAAGGGTAAAACTACAAATGATCTTTTAGGGATAATTATGAAAAAATACAAGTTAAAAGATAATGTGAATATAGTAATGGCCCTAAATCAAGAGTATATCAAAACTGATGCCCTATTAAATGATGGTGATGAAGTTGCCATTATGATGCCTTCAAGCGGTGGTTAGCTAATGATCAAACTTCAAAGAAAAGATTTTAGCATTGATGATGAATTAAAAAAAATAAAGAATGACAAGTGTGGGGCTTCAGTAATATTTTTAGGATCAGTTAAATCCGAAATGGATGGAAAAAAAGTTATGAAAATGGAACTTGATGCTTACGCCAAAATGGCAGAAAAAAAATTAAAGGAAATTGAAGCTGATGCAGCGAAAAAATATAACATCATTGAAAGTACAGTTATTCACAGATACGGGGAACTTTTTGTTGGAGACAATATAGTCTTAATAATAGTGAAATCAATTGATAGGGCAAAATCATTTGAAGCATGTAAATATATCCTTAAAAGACTAAAAGAGGAAGTGCCAATATTTAAGAAAGAGTATATGGAAGACAATGTATTTTGGCATGGAGGCATATAGAATGTTTTCACATTTATCAGATAAAGGCGTAAAAATGGTGGACATAACGCCAAAAGATTTAACAGTTAGAACGGCTGTTGTTGAGGGGGAGATAAAGCTCAAAAAAGATACTATAAAGTTGATAAAGCAGAATAAGATTACAAAAGGAAACGTCCTTACTACTGCCCAGATTGCAGGTATTCAGGCTGTAAAAAAGACACCTAACATAATCCCTCTTTGCCACCAGCTCCCGATTAACAAGGCGGACATAGAATTTGAGTTTAAAGATGGGTCAATTAGTGTGACTTGCACAGTGAAGACAGAATCTAAAACAGGTGTTGAAATGGAAGCCTTGACAGGAGTTTCTGTAGCCCTACTTACCATTTGGGATATGGTTAAGTCAAATGAGAAGAATTCTTCTGGCCAATATCCAGATACAGAAATTGGACCTATAAGAGTCATTAAAAAGGAGAAATAGTCATGTCCTCAGGAGAGCATAAAAGTAAGGCTCCTAAAAGTCTAAATTATGCCGTAATCACTATATCAGATTCTTGTTATAAAGAGGTAGCAGAAGATAGATCAGGTAATTATATCTTAGAGAAATTATCAGGAAATAATCATGTTGTAAAAAAAATAGTTGTGCCTGATGAAGAAGAGAAAATAAGAAAAGCCATTTATGATTCTTTAGAGGGAGTAGATTGCATAGTTACAACAGGTGGGACAGGTATAACAAAAAGGGATGTCACTATCCAAACTGTAAAAAAACTTATCAATAAGGAAATAGTAGGTTTTGGAGAAATATTTCGATATCTGAGCTACAAGGAAATAGGGTTCCCAGCAATTATTTCTGGTGCTGTTTGTGGAACGATTGAGGATAAAATTATTTTTTGTCTTCCTGGTAGTCTAAATGCAGTAAAACTTGGCACTGACATTATTATTTCTGAAGCTCCACATTTAATAAAACACCTGAGGGAATAAATGAAAGAGTTCAAATCATTACTTCCATACAATAAAGCATTGGAATTAGTAAAAACTCATTCGAAAGAATTTGAGTCTGAAACAATCGATTTAAATGAATCACTGGACAGAGTCCTTTCTGAAAATATAGTTTCACCTTTTGATTCGCCCGCTTTTGATAGATCTGCGATGGATGGTTATGCTGTGCAAGCTAGGGATACATTTTCCATCTCTGAAGGGGCGCATGTTACGCTAGATATTATTGATTTCGTGACCGCTGGAAAAATATCAAATAAAGAGGTAGTAACTGGTAAGGCCATAGAAATAATGACAGGTGCGATGATGCCAAAAGGTGCGAATTCAGTGGTAATGCAGGAGTTCACAGAAACAAATAATGATAAAGTTAGAATCTACAAAAAAGTTTTCCCATACCTTCATGTTTCAAGAAAGGGCGAAGATGTTAAGAAAGGAGATCTAATACTAAAAAATGGAACTATGTTATCCCCCGAACACCTCTCTCTTTTAAAATCTCTTGGAATTAAAAATATTCTTGTCAAAAAAACTCCTAAAATTTCAATTATTGTAACTGGTGATGAATTAGTTGAAGATGCAAATCAAATTGAAACTGGTAAAATAATTGATTCAAATTCAATACTGTTATCGTCATTATCGAAAAAGGCTTTGTGTGAAGTAGTTCATCAGTTTAGAGTGGCCGATCACAAAGAAGAAATATTAGATGCAATAACAAATTCAAAAAAAGACTCGGACATAATATTAATAACGGGCGGAAGTTCATTTGGTAAAAAAGATTTTCTTCCAAAAATTATTAAGAATATTTTATTCCACGGAGTAACAATAAAACCAGGTAAGCCGATAGGTTTTTCTGTTCAAGATGTTCCAATATTCATAATGTCTGGGTACCCAGTAGCATCTTTTGTCCAGTTCTATCTATTTATCGTTCCATATCTAGAAAATATTTTGAAAACAAAAATAGTAAAATCAGTTGATTTGCCATTTTCTGAAACTTATTCTTCGGAGTTAGGCAGGGTCGAATTTGTAAGATGTGTTCTAAACGATAATGAAATCGTCCCGATAAGACTTTCGGGATCGGGGGTTATATCTTCTATTTCAAATTCAACAGGCTATGTTCTAATAAATGAAAACATAGAAGGAATAAACAAAGGGGAGAAGTGTAGATTTTATTATTATTTGTGAATTATAGCTCTACTACTTTATTAAGCTCTTCTTTAAACTGGTCAACAGTTAATGAATGGCTCATCATCTGGAGCATAGTAGAAAGATTGGATAAAGTCATTAGATAGTAAGGCTTTGCATTTTCATCGTCTTTTAATTCGTTCAACATCTTTATAGATTCTTTTACAATCATTTTGCAATCTTCAAGATTGTCACACTTCATCAAACCATCATATACCATCCTTTCAAATTCAGTTAGTTTCATTTGAATCACCTAATAACTTTGATTTCGGTATAATTGATTAGTTATTAAATCTATTGGAAATAATTCTCATGAATATATATTATTGACATCCAAAAATATATAAGTATTAAAGTAATAATAAAGATAAGAGTTGGGGAAAGAATTGATTAATTGTTAAAATCTTGGTATGTTACTAAATAATGTCTATGATTGACTTTCCCCGTAAATCTTTATTGGAGGTCATATTATGAGAGAAAGAGATATTAAGATAATAAGAAAAGAGATAGCGTCAATAAAGAGAAGCCTTGAGGAAGTTGAAAAAAGATTGGATAAAATCACGAAAATAAAGACGGGCGATGAAATATACGAGGGGCCAGTTTCAGAGGCTCCTTAAATAATATTTTTTTATTATATTAATATTATGAGAATTTCTATAAGCATAGTTATTATTAACGCATTTTCCTTAATACTATTTCTGGTGGTATTTCTAGAAGTGCTTAATAGTGGGACATTATTTAAATTAGATTTATTTCTAAATATGGCGATTCCTCAAATTAGAAATTCTTTATTTACGTCATTATCAATTCTGATAGATATTATTTTTGATCTTGTATCCATGATTGTAATATCAATACTACTATCCGTATTTCTCTTAAAGCGGTACTGCAATAAATTTGCACTGTTTTTTGCAGTTACAGTTTTATCTGACGCTCTTGTTGTGCTAGTATTAAAAGAGCTAGTCAAAAGACCAAGACCTTTAGAGGGCATTATATCAAAAACGGATTTTGCATTTCCTAGTGGGCATACGGCCAATGCAGTAGTATTTTTTGGATTTCTGACTTATCTTGTTATGCATAAAATTGAATCTAAAATAATAAAGGGAATCACTATCACTTTGTCCTCTTTTATGATTTTACTTATAGGATTTTCAAGAATATACCTAAATGTTCACTGGTTAACAGATGTTATAGGCGGATTTGCGTTAGGGTTATTTATACTAACTGGGAGCATATTGCTAAAAGAATATACTGGAAAATTAAACTGCGCCTCAAAGAATAGGGAAGACAAACGATAGTTAAATATAACTGTAATAATTTACATATTAAACAAAGATTTTCAAATAGTTAGTTAACATTGATGAAATGTAAAGTAATATTCCATATTACAATCAAGTATACTTCTTTAGAAATCTTCTTGTGTGTTCAGTGTCCATCCATCCTTGGTCAAGCTGCTTTATCAATTCTTCGATTCTGTCTATCTGTCTTAAGAGTCTGTCCTGCATTTTCTCATTTTGAATTTCAACTTGAATAAATCCGCCCATAATTGCTAGTGGATTTCTTATTTGATCTACTAGATGTGCGAAGTATTCAAGATTAGTATCTAACTGCCTTTGGGCGATTTTTGATTTGGTGATGTCAGAAACAATCGTTATATATCCTTTCGAATAGTCTAGTGGATTTAGTGGACTTGCTATTATAGATACATCTATTAGTTTCCCATCTTTAGTTATCCATTGCGATTCAATTCCCAAGGGATTGTCTGACTTTTGTTCGAAAAGTTCTCCGATTTTTTTGTATTCTTCCTCCGTAGGATAAAGGAACTTTGTTTTCATTCCGACAAGCTCTTTGTCTGTATAGCCGGTGATTTCTGACATAGTATTGTTGCACCATATGATTACCCTTTCTTTTACAAGATTAATCCCAATTGGGGCATCAGAAAGAATATTCTGTAATGTTCTTTCTCTTTTTTCTAATTCTTCCTCCATCCTTTTTCTTTCAGTTATATCTGTTCCAATGCAAAGTAAAGAAACTAAATTTCCTTTATCATCATAAATAGGTTTGTTAGTCCAGTGAATCCAGACTGTTTGCCCATTCTTCTTTACATTTTCATTAATATTATTAGAATATTTTTCTATATCTTCATAAATATCTGCTATTAGATTGTCTAGGATTTTCCCATTAGAGTCAATTTGTGGTATACCTACTTCCTGCCATTTCTTCCCTATTAATTCTTCTTCTTCGTATCCAAATAATTTTAGCCCAAATTCATTCATTGAAAGAATCGTTCCGTCTCTATCAAATTTAGCTATTATACTGTTCGCATTTTCTACAAGCTCTCTATATTTTTCTTCACTTTTTCTTAGTTTTTTAAGGTAGAAATGTCTTTCATAAGCTGTACTAAGGATTTCAGAAAAAATTTTCAAAATATTAATATCATCATGATCCCATGGGCCGGTTTCAATGACCTTATCATATCCAATAAAACCTATAAGGTCATCCTTAGAAAACAATGAGACTAACAAAGCTGATTTTGTACCACTAATCTCAAATAATTCTCTTTCATTTGACATCTCTGTCGGTAGCTTTGATACATCTTCAATTATTAAAATTCCTTCCTTCTCAAGAAGATTATATGTCGATAATGGAAATAAATCAATAGGGATACCTTTATAATTGTTGATTTCTGAACTAACACCTTCTTTACACCATTCATGAGTATTGTCCATATTTGATTTATCCTTGTTTAAAAGAAAAACATAAACCCTGTCTGTATTTGTCACTTCCCCAAGATCTTTTAAGGATAAATTTATAGCATCATCTAGGTCTTCAAAGTTTGCAAATCTTTTTGATATTTGAGCAATAGTTTCTTCAACGGCCAATCTGTGTTTGAGATTATCTTCTGAACGTCTATGTTCAGTTATATCTATCCCTATACCAAAGAAGAAATCAAAATTCCCCATTTCATTGAATATTGGCCGACCGTGCCATTCAACTAACATTTTCTTCCCATCTTTTGCAAGAATTAGGTTTTCATTAATTGTTGATTTTTTAGACTTTATTATTTTATCAAACGTTTGAGATAATGATTCTCTTTCCTCTTCTGGAACAAATTTGGATAAATAATTGGCGCCAATAACTTCATTCAATTCATAGCCTAGAGCTTTGAGCATGGATTCGTTCATTAACATCACATCGCCGTTGGAGTCCATTGCAACATAGAAAGCTGCTGATGCTTGAACAAGAATATTGGCAAATCTCTGTTCTTTTAAAATTGAATATTCCGTCTTTTTTCTATCGGTGATATTAATATCAAGACCACTATGCCCTAGAATTTCTCCATTATCGATTATCATCGGCATTCCATTGGTCAGGACCCAAACACTTTGCCCGTCTTTAGTCAAAAGCTTATTTTCTAAGTTATTGATTATTTCCTTATTTTGAATTGCTTCAAGCCCTATTCTTTTAATTTCCTCCCGGTCTTCATCGGCTACTAAATCATAAAAATATTTTTTATTAACTAATTCTTCGGGCGAATATCCAAGCACTTTTTCTATAACTGGACTTACATAAGTGTATAATCCTTGCATATTAACTTCCCAGTGAAAAGTCTGGCTTTGTTCAGCAATCTGATTGTAGCGCTCTTGAATCTCTTTTTGTTGAGTAATATCTCTAGAGATACCTATTAATGAAACAACTTTTTCCCTAGAATCGCGAATTGGTGAGCCGTTTGAAGTGTGCCACCGCCAAGTACCGTCTTTGTGGAGGATTCTATATTCGATGTTTGCCCCTTTATTACCTGTTTTAATAATTCTATCAATTAATTCTAGGCACACAGGTATGTCCGCTATATGCACAAATTCTTGGAATGGATGATTTTCTAATTCGCTGGGTGCATACCCCAACATTGATACACAGTTTGGTGAAACGTAAGTGAAGGTACCATCAAGTGATAAAGTATAGATAATATCATTCGCATTTTCTACGTAACTTCTGAACTTCTCTTCACTTTCTCTTATCTGTTGTTGGGCCTTTATCTTTTCTGTTATATCCCTTATTATGCATTGAAATTCGGCTATTTTATTATCTCTTTTAATTACGTCAATTACAACCTCGGCTAAATGCTCAGTGCCGTCTTTTTTTATCCAAGGCACCTCATAATAAGTAGGTTCTTTATTCCTTAGAAGTTCTTTAAAAATTTTAGTATATGAGTAGATATCTCTTAGTCTCAAGAATGGCAATTTAGTAAAATGTTTACCAATTGTTTCTTCCTTTGAATAACCTGTGAATTTTTCATGTGCTAAGTTACAAGAAGTTACAAATCCCCCGGTATTGAAAGTGACTATGCTATCTGGCGACTGCTCAATTAATTCTCTGTATCTATGCTCACTTTCGTTTAGTTTTGCCTCTATTTTTTTTCGTTTGGTAATATCTGCAATAATGCCACTTATACCTTGAAAGTTTCCATCCTTATCGTTGATAATTGAAACAGATATCTCGGCCCATAAAATACCTCCATCCTTTTTTTTGTATCGCTTCTCTAAATGGTATCTAGATATTTTACCTTTGGCCAATTGATTTAATTTTTCTAAAGTAATTTCTAAATCTTCAGGGCATGTTAAATCTAGTATGCTCTTTCCCATCAGTTTTTTCTTCTCATACCCTAGCATTTTTGCAAATGCATCATTTATTTCGATAAATCTGAAATCGCGACTCAAAAGAACTATGCCTACTGCGGCGTTGTCAAAAATCGATTTGAATTTAGACTCGCTCTCTTTGAGTTGAGATTGAAACTTTCTTTCATTTGTCCGGATTTTGAATTGATTTAGTTCTCTTTTAATTACAGGGATTAGTCTTGAAAAGTTATTTTTCATGAGGTAATCATTAGCCCCTTTCCTCATCGCCTCTAATGATGTCTCTTCATCTATTGTTCCGGAAACCAATATAAACGGGATGTCGATACCAAATTCGTTTAATATATCTAGCGCTTTAATTCCAGTAAAACTGGGCATTTTGTAATCGGCAATTATAATATCCCATTCACGGTTTTTAAGAGCGTCTCTCATTTTTTTGGCAGTTTCTATTCTTTCATGATAAACAGAATATCCACCTTTATTTATCAGTCGTACTATGAGTTCAGCATCGTCTAATGAATCTTCTACTAATAGTACTCTAAGGCGTGGTTTATCCATTTTCTTCCCCATTGTACACATAACATTTGACGGTAATTATGATTTATCCCTCAAATTATTAAACTTTACTACGAATACCGTTCCCCTAGGTTTATTATCCTGAACTCCTATTACTCCACCATAACGCTCAATTACTTTTTTCACGATATAGAGACCAAGACCACTTCCTTTGTTCTCACCAAAACTTGTCCCTTCGTCAAAAATATTCTTTTTTATATCTTCAGGGATGCCATAGCCATAGTCTATAACTTTTAAGATGCAAGATTTTTCTTCGTTTTCTATCTTGAAATCAATTTTATCTGTTTTCCCATGTACAACTGCATTGCGAACTAAATTATCAATTACAGAACTAAGCGCTCCATCTGCAACAACATTACAATCTCCAGAAATTGAGAATTTTATATTAGAGTAATTTTTGATTACTTCGTTTATTGCGTCTTGAAGATTGTATATCTTCATCTGCCCACCTAAAGTTACAGCTTGCTCAAGTTCTCTCATCTTTTCAATTAGATTAACTGACTTGTATATTGTTTTTATCATTTTTTCTTTTAGGCTATGATCCTTGGTCTCTATCATATCACATAAGGACATAACTACTGTGAGTTCATTTAATATGTCATGCCTTAATATTTTATTTATTACTTTAAGAGTATCATTTAACTCTAATAATTGCCGCTCATAATTTTTTCTATTTGTTATGTTGTGTACAATCCCACGATAACCAATAACCTTTCCTTTATTGTCCCGCCAAGTAGAAAAAGAAATAAGGCAATATATTCTTTCTCCTTTTTTAGTCTTTAGATTTAAAGGATATTCTTTAACCGACCCAAATTCATCTACTTTATTTTGAAATTCAATTCTATCCTCTGGAAATTCGTAGAAATCTAGGATATTTGAGCCAATTAATTGATTTAAAGGAATATCTAGTAATTTTGCTGATGCTTCGTTTGCAGCTATAATTTTACCATCTAACTCTGTAGTCCATATTGCATCCATCGATTCTTCAAACAAAGTTCTATACCTTTCTTCACTCTCTTTTAATACGGCAGAAGATTTTTGTATATTTTCAATCATTTCATTAATATTGGAGGCGAGCGAATCAATCTCATCATCTCCGTGAATATTTAATCTAGAAGAATAATCCTTTTTTGTTGATATTTTCTTTACTTCTTTTTCGAGTGTAAAAATTTTTGAAAGAATTCCTTTTTCTAAAGCTAGGAGAAACGATACACCGAAAAGAATTCCAAATCCCAACATTATTATGAAAAAATAGAATCCCGCTTGTTTCGATGCTATATATGCGTCTCTCGGTAATTCGATTTCAAGTATAAGTCCCGGTTCACCATAAACATCTTTCAATATGTAATATCCATTAATTATGGAATCGCTAATTGCTTTAGAGGTAACTTTGCCACTTTCTAAGAAATCAGGGGGCAAATTTCCCAATATTTGCTTTGTCTCTTTATCATCCATCTTATATAGATTCATTGGATACGGTGCAATCTCTGATAGGGTACTTACTTCCCTTGAATCGACAAACTTGCCAATTATGAGGGTTCCAACTATGGGGCCAGTATAATCACTTTTTAAGATAGGGCGAGAGGCTAGAAATACTGGCACATCTTCATTTGTTAGAATCCCTCTTACAGCACCATCTGTCTCGTCAATTAGAAATATATCGGTATTTACTATTGAATCTTCTAAAGATTGTGGAAAATCAAGTTCTTTTTCTTCTACTGAGCCATAAGCTTTTTTATATAATATTTTCCCATTATTATCAATAATAACAAAAAAATTAATTTTTAATATAGAAAAAGTGTCGTCCATTAAATTATGTGATATGTAATCATTATTCTGATTTATCGCATAATAATAAGTATCATCCCAATAAGCCCAGTCCATAGCTGTTGAATCAAGATTTGAAATTTCGTAATTAATTATTTTGATTGTTTTATGAACTTCCTTTGATAACGTTTCAGACTCCATCTCATAGGTTTTATTTACCATGAATAGTCCAGTAAATAGGGAAATTAGAATAGTTAAAGATATAATCATTATGGAAATGATCAATCTATTTTTCTTCCGAAGATTCAAGTATATAGTCTCCTTTAGTTAGATGTTATTTTTAAGATTTGAAAGAATAGTTTATATAAGTTTTGATGAATTATTCACTAGAACAACTAATAATTTTAGTTCTTACAGGATTAGGACTCAGAAAATATGTAAGATGATTGTATCTAAATTGAAAACTAAATATTTGTTGTCCTAGTTTCGAGAAATCTTTGGCATGGCACTATTTATAAAATAGAACATTCGCCTTTTTATTAATGCCAATAAATAATAACTTTTCAAGGGATTTTTATCTTCAATGTGAGAAGTGCAAAAAATTCTAATTCAAAATCATAAGCTTTGATACATTATTTCTCTCCGTATGCATAAAATATTGAAACTGAAGCCTTTTCGTCACAAGTTTCAGAAGGTGAACAGCAGTTTTCACCTATGCACCCTATTTCCACATTTTTTAATCCACTTTCATTGTACCATCTTGAAAGGTCTTCTCTATCAAAACCTAGCCATAAGTCATGCTACTCCTCTCTCAAAAATTCAAAATCATGTGCATCAAGATCAGTAATTATCATCTTTCCATTAGATTTTAATATTCTCGCCATTTCTTTTACGGCAGAAAAAGGATTTTCTACATGGTGGAGATACATATTGGCAAAGACATAATCAACTGCATTATCATCTATTGGCAAACTATCACTTTTTCCCACTCTTGTTTCAAGTAAAGGGGAGTTCGATAATTTAGTTTTCAGTAAATTAAGCATTTTTTCAGATTGGTCAATGGCAATTACTCTCAATCCCTTTTTCACCAAGCCTTCTGTGATATAGCCAGTGCCTGCGCCGATATCTGCTGCAATCTTTCCTTTTTGAATTTTTGCAATAGAATAAGATTTATCCCTTACATTATTTGAGAAATACTCTGATCTCATCCCGTCCCACTCAAGAGATATAGCATCAAAATATTCTTTGCTTCCCATAAAATCACTTCTGGCTTAGTTTTTAATAGAGAATATATAAAATTATTTAGGTGTAACACTTTTCTTATTTGTTTTTGAAAAAACACGCTGTGTTTAGAAGGTAAATTATATAAAGACTAAAAAGAATTTTATTTGATAATTTAAGGAGGATATGATATGCCACCACATTGTGACACATTGGATGGGCCAGTAGTAGTTGCCGCTAAAATTGCATTAGAAAAAGGAAATGTGAAATATATTTTACCTTGGGTACCAAAGGAATCAGAGAGAGAGGTTATTGATGCTTTTCAAAAAGTTCTCGCTGCAGGGAAGAATGGTGGAGAGGCTAAAGAAGTTGCAGATCTTTGGTTTTTTGAAACTGTCGTCCGACTTCACAGAGCTGGTGAAAATGCACCCTATACAGGGTTAAAACCAGCAGGGTTAGATGAGGGGCCAGTTATACCTTTGGTAGAAGAAGCCATTAAGAATGGATCGCCTTCAGAACTTATCGATTTTCTCAGCGAAGCAATTAATCAAGAAATTACAAATAAATTTGATTTGGTGATTAAGAAAAAAAACTATGATGTAAATGATGTAGACGCTGGAAGACATTTTGTCCATGCTTTTCTTGGCCTTACTCTCTATTCGCATCATCTTTATGGTTTCATAAAGGAAAGACGCCAACATAAAGACTAGGCTAAAAATATGAATAACTTTTTTTTAGTTATATACTACGAGAAGGAGTCCAAATTAAAATATGAAGCCGTTGGGGAGCCAATTTAATAAATACGAAATCCCAAGGATAATGTATATATCTTAACTACCAAATGCTAAGGTCATGGACATTCACAAGGGAAAAATAAGATATGAAAATCAAATGGCTCTGCTGGAGAAATCAAACATCTGTGAAGAAAATAAAACTGCGATAATGGAATTCAAAAGTTACCTAATAGCCACGAGGATTGGTTTGCATAGAACTATCAGATACATGTCTTCGCTAAGATTAGTTTGCGAGAGGTACAATGATAAGCCTTTTTCTGAGTGGGGATTAAAAGATACGACAGAAGTTCTAGAAAAAATTGAAATGCTGGATATATCCCTTCATACAAAAAATGAATTCCAGAAGGGCCTTAGAAGATTCTTCAAATGGTACAAGGGAGAAAAATGGGAAGGAATTGAACCCTTAAGAGGCAACAGAAGGGTTGATAGAAAACCCGATATTCTCACAAAGGATGAAGTATTCTCGTTAATTGATTCAGCTAAGCATCCCAGGGATAAGGCCATGATTGCACTCCTCTATGAAGGTGGATTTAGGATAGGGGAGCTTGCATCAATTAAATTTAAGGACATAGAGTTCAACAAGTTTGGTGGCAAGGTAAAAGTTAGTGGAAAGACGGGGGAGAGGCTAGTTCCTTTTGTTTTCTCTGAATCCTACATTAAGAACTGGATGCAGATGCATCCATGTCCTGGGGAGGATACAGATCTTTTTGTTGGGCTAGGAATGAGGAATTATGGCAAACCCCTCTATTATGATGTCTATAGCCTCGTATTGAAAAAGGCGGTGAAAAATGCAGGACTAAAAAAGAAGATTACCCCACATCTTTTGCGCCATGCACGTGCCACGCATCTGGCCTCAAAACTGACAGAGTCAGAAATGTGCCATTACCTTGGTTGGCAGATGGGCTCAGACATGCCAAGGATATATGTCCACCTATCAGGTAGGGATATTGATAAGGCCATCTACAACAAAGTCTATGGATTTGAAACTGATGAAAAAAAAAGAAAAAGAATCCCTAAAACCCTTAATATGCCCAAGATGCAAAGAAAACTGCGGCCCTACATCAGAGTTCTGCTACCGCTGCGGGATGTCGTTAGAGGAAGATAAAATCTTTGAAATGGAAAAACATGAAAAGGAACTAAAAAAATTCTTTTTTAAATGTGCCGAAGAGGATGTTAGTATGATAAAAGGAGCCAACCTGTTCTTAGAATTGATTGAGATTGTTAATTCCGACCCAAAAATGAAAGAAGGCTATTTGGAAGAACTTAAGAAGAAGAAAAAATAGAATCTGAAATATAATTTTTAATTTCTTATATACATAATTTCTATTTTAACCCCTGAATTAAACGTAGATACAATAATCTGGCCTTAAAAATAAGATCCAATTTCTGGCCCTAATTTTAGCTCTAGGTCATGACAATGTATTAGTCCAGCCTTTGCAGGATAAATTCAGGTGATGCAAAACGACGACAATAATTGAAATGAACGGGAAGAAGTTTGTTGAAGGAAATGAGATAATGGCCGCATGGAAAAGCACGACTGACTGGCACTGGTTTGCAACTGAGATTTCTGAGATTAGGTTAGTCGAAGACAAGACAGGCGGCTCTATGATAAATGGACAATCAGAGAACGACATAATCTACTACGGCCTAGTTCTAGGGCTAACTGAGGAGTGGGGCTACTTTTCTGGAAGGGAATTGGAAATGGATAAAAGAATAGAAAAATTATATTAATTTTACATTATTCCAGCAGCAGTAAGCAAAAACTCTTAAAACAAGTATTTTCTTCTTTTACTACATCTAGTTGGTAGCCTGCGTTTCTTGCAGTCTTGAAAACATCAATCCCTGCACCTTCCATTGAGGGCCTTGCAATTCTTCGATTAACGCACTTCTTTTTGTCAAATAAACTTGGATTTTCCAGGCTTTCCGCAGGGCAAACATCGCAAAGCCTGCATGTTCCTGCGTAGTATGCAAATGCCCTGTAGAGTCCGCTCAAGAAAGCCTACCTTTCAAGGCTTGCCATATTTCTTTGGATTTGTCTCCACTCTCCTCTTTCTCTAAGGTCCGTAAATTCAATTAACATTGCTTTGCTGTACTCATTTAACCTTTTTCTTGTCTCATCAGGCGGCTGCACGTAAGGGGGGCATGCAAACCTTTTCCCGTACTGTCGGCACCCAAATTCGCACTTCTGCCTGACCCAATCATTTACAGATATGTCCGATATGGGTATTATTTTAACAGAGTTTGCACCCTTTTCAATGGCCATGTTTTTTATTTTTTCAATACCATCTTCCATTGAATCACCAATAATGAGTTTAAATATATATTTATATACCTTATGGGCATTAAAATATACTGAATATAGAATAATAACTTTAATAGTTATAATGGAAACTTTTTTATTTCCCTGCAAATATTATGCTTATGGATAAAGACATCAAGATTGAAGAGGAGCTTAGGGAAATCAAATCTGAGCTTTCTTTGATTAGAAAAGAACTTCGGAGTATGTCTGCAACTCCATTAGGGCAAAATAATTCTACTAATGCCGGCGATAAC
Source organism: Methanofastidiosum sp. (assembly GCA_020854815.1). NCBI lineage: Archaea > Methanobacteriati > Methanobacteriota > Candidatus Methanofastidiosia > Candidatus Methanofastidiosales > Candidatus Methanofastidiosaceae > Candidatus Methanofastidiosum > Methanofastidiosum sp. Next base: position 37,129 of record JAHKLW010000060.1, read on the forward strand.
TTTAGAGGGGTCATTTCGAGCTTGATTCTAGACGATCTTGACCAATCTCTAGATAACAATCTTGTAAGTGACTGCAACAAAAATCCGGCCTGTAAAAAAGCATTTCGAAAAATATTGCTTGATAATCAAGAACTGATAGACTCTGGTAAGTTTAACGAGGAAAATGCCTCTAAGAACAAAGATAAGTTAGGGGGCATGAAAAAAACTGCACCCTACGATAAATGCGAGGTGTGTTTTGGCGAAGTTTCAGAACTTTTCGGCAAACAGGTTAGAATAGCACGATCTATGAAAATCTATAAATCAAAAAACGAGAGCATGTCAAAACTCAATCAGGTCTCTGTCGATGCCATTGTATCAGACTTCCTTGAGCCTGTAGCCAATATACACAGATTGCAGATAGTAAAGTCTCTAGCCAACGGTACAAAAAGTTTTTCTGAGCTTTCAAAAATAACGGGCCTTACAGGGGGAAATCTGCTCTTCCATCTTCAAAAGCTTACCGAAAACGAAATAATACTTCAGTCCCATGAAAGGGGAGACTACTTAATTACTGAAAAAGGACATGGAATTTTATTGGCCGTTCTCGAACTATGCATCTCTATGAATCTTTCAAATGAAGAAGAAAAATAAAAATAAATTATCTCTTGTATGGAAATATTTCCTTTACATCTATCAAAACGGCATAATTTGCTTTAGGCAGTTGGGGCATTTTTTCTTTCAATGCTTTAGAAACGTTTTCATAAATTGGGCCTGAATCCATAAGTGTGGCTTTGCCCTTTATCTGGAATCCTTTGCTTCTGTCCTTATTTAAAACGTAAAGGGATATGTTTGGATTCTCCTTCAAGTTTTTTGCAGTATGGGGTGAAGCAATTTCTGCAAAGACAAGTTTGCCTTTTTCTAATACGGCAATGCTCCCTTTAGGTGAAACGTTTGGAACCCCATCCCGCCCTGATGTTCCTGCAAATACCAAATGCTCTTCCTGGATCAAATCCATAACTTCTTGTGGCATGTCCATAATATCACCAATATTATTGGGGTTTGATTTATTTTTATATTTGCCCGTCACTAAAGTATATTTAGTATATTTTTATGACAAAAAAATATATAAATATGACTAAAGTAATTCTAATTGTTGGAGGTGGCTAAATGGATGCAAAAAATGAGATCAGACTGCAAATTTCATCTGCCCTGAAAAACGCTAAGTTCCCAATAGATACTCCAGAAAAACTCATTGCGGCTTTTCCACATGGTGCAGACACTAAATGCAAATCTGGAAACATTGAGGTGACTGCCGGGGAAGCGGGAAAACTATTAAAGGCCAGTGACTTTCCATTTCTTAATGCAGATATGGTGGCTAACACCATAGTCCAAAGGGCAGGATTATAAATTTATTTTTTTTTATTTTATTTAATGGAGAAAGCGCATGAAAAATTATAATCTCAAGGCAGAGATACTCACTGCTGCCAACAAATTGGAGTTAGACTTCATCGGCGTAGCAGATGCCAAGGGATATTTGAATCGAGACTATGTTGGGAATAAGCCGCAGGATGTAATGGAAAACTGCAACAGCATAATTGTATTTGGTGTGTCAATCCCAAAAGGCGCATATGAATCATTGCCAAAAGGCCGAGCAGAGTACACAAATACGCTTCTCGCTGCGACTGCCACTTTGAGAATTGCCGGTTTTAGACTGGCAAAGCTAGCAGAGGAAAGGGGGTATAGTGCAACTCTTGCCCCTTCTGAAGGAAGTGAATTTGGGTATTGGTATGCAAATAAAGAAACGCTCAAGGCAAATTTTTCAATGAAGTATGCATGTTATCTATCCGGAATAGGATCGTATGGGAAAAATCATCTTATAATAACAGATAAATTCGGTTCAAGAATAAGGATGGCTGCAATTTTAACTGATGCAGAAATTGATGCAGACGGCCAATCTAAAAGTTTAATCTCAGACAAATGCAAAGATTGTTACAAGTGCGTTGAGATATGCCCAGTTTCTGCTTTTTCTATAGATGGGAAAATCGACCGAAGGAAATGCAGGGAATATATGTTCGGCGAGCTTGGCGGTTTGCGCTGTGGCATGTGTGTAAAGGTATGCCCGCTTTAATGCCCATAAACAATTATCACATATACCTCTTCATAAATCTCCTTGTGTCCTCTGTATCCATCCAGCCTTGATCTAATTGCTTTATTATTTCTTCAATTCTGGCTATTTGCTTCAAAAAACGGTTTTTTGTTTTTTCATTTTCAATTTCGACTTGTGCAAATCCACAAATAATTGTTAATGGATTTCTTATATGGTCTACGAGGTGTGCAAAGTACTCTAGATTTTCTCCTAATTGCTTTTGAGATCTATTAATTAGAGTGACATCTTCTGCTATCCCTCTGTACCCTATAATGTTTCCATCGCTGCCCTTCCAAAGGGTGAAGTCGAATAAAAGATCTAACTGGCGCCCATCTTTTGTTTTCCATTGTGACTGGAAATTTTTGACAAATCCTTTTTCCTCAATCTCAGCTTGAAATATTCTCCTGTGATTGGGATCAACGTAAAGATAATTTACATCAATCCCAATCAACTCATCTTTCGTATAACCAAGAAGTTCTGCCGCTGCTTGATTGGCATCAAGTATAATCCCTTCTTGACTTGTTGTCCATATTGGGTTTTTTGAGTCTTCAAACAGTGTACGATATTTCTCTTCACTTTCTCTTAACGCCTTTTCTGTCGTTTTGAATTCATTGATATCACGAATTGATTCTATTGCTCCAATTACATTACCTTCAGCATCAAAAAGTGGCGAAGCTATTGCCCACATGTAAGCCCCTTTGCCATTGTAAATGGCAGGCGTAAAAACTTCAACATACAATGCCTTTCCTTTCCGCTTTACAAAATCATATTTAGAAGAAATATCTGAGTCAGGTTTGAAGATGAGATCTATTAAATAGGGCCTCTGCCTTCCATAAAAAGGAACTGCCCCATAAGAACGATCCTTTCCTAAAATTTCTATTTTTGGAATTCCCGTCATTTGTTCCATTGCGCGATTCCAAGCTATGATTTTTTTGTCGTTGTCAATGATAAATGTTGCATCAGGTAAGAATTCTATTATGTCTTCAAGTTGTTTATTTGTAGACTTTAAACGATCTTCAGCTTTTTTTCTTTCAGTTATATCTTCAACGATGCCTTTGTAATGAGTAATATTTCCTTCTAAATTCCTGACAATGAAGGTCCAATCACTCACGAATTTAATCACTCCGTCTTTTGTAATAATACGATAGGGGTCATGTATAAATTCAATTATTCCTTTTTCATTGCTATATTTTTCAACTTCATTGGCAACTCTTTTAAGATCATCAGGATGTATGCATCCAGAAAAAGAAACTTTCCCAAAAGTAAAGTCTTCAACGTTATATCCAAAAAGTTTTTCAACATTTTCTAAATCTAAATTTAAGTCCCCTTTTATATTTGTATAAGTTGGAATGGGCTCATACGTGCCATAATCAAAATAGAAATCAAATAATGTCACGAGAGATAATTTTCCGCCTTTAGAGATTAGTTTATTTCCAATATCATTTTCTTCCCCTCTAATAATCTGAGTACCACATAATGAAAACAATACTAAGAAAATAAACAATAAGGCGAGATATTTCATGAACAAAAATATGGACTGAGGAATATTAAAGTTTCTATTATTTGATTTTAATGTAGTAATCAAAAGATTTTAAATTATCCAATAATTATCTTTCTCTTCTTTCCAAGTGAATACTTCTCCCATACCACATGTAGCTCCAGTAGAAGTAACAAAGTTTGGGGGATTCTTCGGGAAAGTTTTTTTACATCCATATAGACGATATTTGTCTAGATTTAGTAAAGGAGGACTATACTCCTTAAAAGTTAGTAATTCACTAAACAAATCAAGCAAAGTATCTAAAACGTTTTCAATATCATGCTCTTTATATGCCAACTTAAGAGTATACAAGGCTATCGAGATTATGTCGTTATACTTGTCCATATTTATATTTCTGATATTTTTTCTTAATTTTGGGAGTATCGTTTTTGATTTACTTGGAATACCTAATTGGCTCCTATCTTCGGATAACTTGATAATTTCTGATTCATCAAGAAAATCCATCACCGTATGGTGCACGGAAGGTGAAATATTTGATACAGTCAATTTAAATCCCTCTAAGTCCTGAGTTGGCTCGTATAATGACAGCAACCCTTTCAATTGAGCAAGCCGAATCCTTGATTCTTTATCTTGAACATGCGTCATTAGGATAGAGACGTTACTTGATAAATATTCTAATCCACTTACATCTGCTTCAGTCTTACGTTCACTTGCCAATACGATCTTGTATAAAAAATCATAATAGTCCATATGAAATTTCTAATGGAGTTTTGGAGATATCATAGTGAATAGGTTCCAGATAATCAAAAACTTTATTATATGTTTTTCTTTTTTTATCGATAAGTTCTACTCTATGTTTAAGACTTTCAGGAAATTCTTCAATACTTTTATCTATAAAAGTTCCAAATGTTTCAATATCATAGGGGATATAAACTTTATGTGCAGAACATCCTATCAAAGTTTCAAGAAGATAATAGTTAGGCGCGTACAGATATCTTTTTGGTCCGGGCCTAGCAATTGCTACATTAAAACTTGTTATTATGCTTGAATTCATTTAATCTCCCTTTTATAGTAGTTTTTTTATTATTTACAATAATTATTAATAAAATTGATTTCAATATTCATCAATTAATCCTAGTTTTTTTAGTCTGGCTCTAATAGCACTATTCTGCCTTTCCAAAACTTTAGCTATATCACTTATTGGAGTTCCTTGATTAAATAAATTAATCAATTTAGCTTCTTCATCAGACTCCCATTTCTCATAGGCCCTGGGGTGTTTCATTCTTAATTTATCTATTCTATCCTGATAAGATTTTTTTTCGATAAGATCTTCAAGTCTTATAGATTTAACTTCATCAGGGATTTCTAAATCTTCTTTGCCATTAAGAAACTTCTTGCCGCAATAAGGACAAAACAAAAAACTATCTTCTATTCTGTTACTACAATCACTGCAAACTAAAGGGATATCATTATTAATAATATTTAATATCAAGAAGTTACTTCTATCGATAAATTCCCCTGGTATTTCTTTTATGAAAGAAGACTCGTTGCCTATTTCAGTTATCAAAAATAGCTCTTCCTTGGCCCTAGTCATTGCCACATAAAAAAGTCTTCGCTCTTCTTCCATCCTTAACTCATAATTTGTCTCTTTTATGATCTGGAATATTCGATCTTCTCCCCATACACTGGGAAATCCATACAAGCCTGAAGTTAATCCTATTAGAAATACTATTCTTGCTTCTAATCCTTTGGCAGAATGAATAGTTCCAGAGGGCACCCTGATATTTGCTTTAGCCAGTTCATATCGGTATGGATCAAACATTCGTTTCTTTCTGTAAAGAATTAAAATATCTTCACGATTGTAGCCGTTATCCAAAAATTGCTTTATATTTTCTACTACCTTTTCGACACCGTCTTCTGATTCTTTCTTTGATGCGTAAAGATAAAGTTTTTTACCTTTTTTTGATATGGAGCGTATTTCTTTAGCTATTTGAAATTTATTGTGCTTTATAACTTCACTAGAAGCAGAAACGATATTATCATGGCTCCTATAATTTATATCAAGTTTTATAATTTTAGAGTTTTCAAAATATTTTTCAAAGTTAACTATGTATTCTACTTCTGAACCCCTCCATCCATATATGCTCTGCCAGTCGTCTCCAACACAAAATAATTGTGTTTCTTCTGTCAATAATAGTTTAAGCAATTTTACTTGGAGTGTATTTACATCCTGAAACTCATCTACTAGAATATATTTGTATTTTGTTTGGAAGATATTTTTAACGTCAGGATAGTTATTAAGTAGATCAATCGTTTTAATTATTAAATCGTTAAAATCTAGGTATGAATGATAAGTACAATAATCTGAGAAGCTTTTGATTATTGGTTCTATAAGAATGTAAAAATCTTTCACTCGTTTATGTGGGTCATTCTGAGCTTTTTGATATATTTCTAGAAAATCTCTTCCCTCAACTTTTATTTTATCTATTACACTAATTAACTCCGCTACAAATCTATCCAGTTCCTTATGATAACCTGAAAACTCTTCTTCAAACTTAAGGGCAGGTAATTTTGTAATATCCTTGTGAATTCTTGGCGAAATAACTTTCTCTAATTCTCTGTGAAATTCATTTATATCGACAGTCATAGATTCAAAAACTTTGAAATAAGCTTTGCCTGCTTCTTTGAAATCTATTTCTTTCAAAGCCATTGGGGAGCTGAGATTACTTACGTGTTCGATGTAGAGATTAGCTTCTGGTATGAAAAAATCTGGATTTGCTTTATAATCCGATATTTGGAGAGGTGATTCATACTCATAATCTATATTGTGCCGATAGAGCCAATCTGCGATATATCTTTCAGATTTGGATCTTACAGATTCACCTCTTAGAGTAATATACGGTCGTGGATATTGATTGGGGTGATTAGTATTTACATTTAACCTTAAATCTTCAACGTAATGATCTAGGATATACCTTTTCAAGAACAATAAATATTCTTTATCGCTAGCACATGCTAATATTAGTTTATGTAAGATTTCTTTAGAATCTTCGGGTGCTTGAAAATAAGTTCCTAGTGTATCTCCATATTCCTTATCCGGCAAAATCTTAAATCTATTATCAAATTCTTTGGCGCCGTTATTTCTCAAAATATAAAAACAAAGACTATGAAAAGTTCTGACTGTTAAGTTATTGAGCCATGGATATTTTGATACATATTTTTTTCTTTCCTCGTATTTTTGCTTGTTTGTTATTTTTTTATTGTATACTATATTCTTGTACTCACATTTATCATCAGCTTCTATAATTAACTTATCAAACATTTCATTTGCGGCGTTTCTGGCAAATGTAATGGCCAAAATCTCTGAAGGGTCCACATTTTGTTCAAAAATAAGATACATGATTTTTTGAATTATTGTTTTTGTCTTACCACTTCCTGCACCGGCCAAAACAAGTAACCGTTTGTCCTCACTTATAACAGCTTCTCTCTGCTTTTCGTTAAGTCCTTGGAGAGTAGGATTCATTATTTCACCATCAATAAAAAATACTATGAAAACTGATATGTTGCAACATATATAAGAATATGGAAAAAATTAGGGAAATAGGGAAAAATATTTCTTTTCCATTTACTAGTTGGCCTTATCTTTCAGTAAGATTCTTTTTTGGGTAATAGTATATTCCATTCTATAAACTACCTTGGCGCCCATCCAGTGATTCAAACCACGATTATAAGTTAATGTATTTGATTTCTCATAATTAATAAATTTGTAATCAGGAATACCGCATGCTTTATTTTCATGCACGATAATTATAAATAAGCTCCTTCTTGAACTGCACCGGTAAATATGTCAAATACAAGAATGGACACGTCTATTTTAGATGTGATCAAGTCTGGTATAATGCCTTTCACCGCTAAAGAGGTTGAGGAGAAGGTACACCTCGGCCACACTATGGTGGTGCATTGGTTGAAAATTTTGAGGTCTGATATTAAGGCCAATAGGCCCTATGCTCAAGGCTTCAAATGTGATAAGCGAAAAAATGCGCTTAGTCACCAGAATCAGTGGATTTACTGGTTCGAGCGGTAGGTACAGTAGGTGAATTGGATTACTGCTACCATAAATAACTGCATTGAAGGGCTGCCTGGCCCTAAAATTAAGGCCAGTTCTAGGGGAGAGAATCTTATAGGCCAGTATGTTGAGCTGCTGGAGGATATCCCCCTCTTTCTTGACGGCATGGCCCTGCCAAACGGACCTTTCAAAAAAGGCCAGATTGTGAGGGTCGATGAAAGGCTTGCACGGCCCCTTGAGATACTAATTGCAAATGAGTACGCTAGGCCGTTCAGGAGGGCCTCAGATGAGTGAAATCAGAGATGACGATTTGGCCCTAAAAATAGGGCCAATGCCATCGATTGATAGCTCTATTACTTCCTGGGCTAAATACTATCGCTCTCTGGGATGGAATGTTATCCCGATTAAATCCATGGATAAAATACCTCTGATAGAGTGGAAGGCATACGAAAAGAAAATGGCAACTGAAGAAGAAGTTGAAGATTGGTTTAGAAAGTGGCCTAGTGCAGATATAGGGATAGTATGCGGAGATATAAGCGATATCGCAGTTATGGACATCGATATAGATAAGGGTGGCCTTGACTCTTTGAACAGCATCAAGCCTAAGGACTATAGCCTGATTACGCCTCTTGTAAAGACTGGAAGGGAGGGCGGAGGCTACCACTACTACTTCAAGACCAATGGCAGGCATGTCCAAAAGATCACAGATCTAAGGCCCGGCATAGATATCCAGGGCGAAGGTTCCTATGCAAAGGCCCCACCTTCTATACATAAAACTGGAAGGCACTACCGCTGGATAAAGTCACCAACTGACTTCCCGCTGGCCGAGATTCCAGAATGGCTTCTCAGTGCAATTGAGGCAAAGAACAACAAATCCAATTATAGGGCCAACGATACTGAGCATAAAGACAGGGAAAAGGAAGGCATAATAAAAAGCGGAAGGCGGAACATGGAGCTCACAAGCCTTTCCGGAGAGCTTTACAATAGGGGCTACAATCCAAAAAAGATCAATGAGTGCCTCCACGCTGTCAATAAGACCCTCACAGAAGAGCCCCTGCCGGAGGCAGAAGTTGACAGGATAAAGACTGACTGGCCCACGAGGCATTTCCTAGAAAACGATGCCGGAAATTCTGAGAGGATGGTCTACTACTTCGGTAACATGTTCAGGTATTCCCCTCCTGAAGATCTATTCTATGTGTGGGATGGGAGGCGCTGGGCAATGGATGAGATGAACATGATCTGGGAGCTTGCTGTTGAGACTATCAAAAATATCGCCAAAGTAGAGACAGAAAAGGCAAAGAGCGAGGAAGAGCTAAAGAAACTCCTGGAGCTTGCCAAAAACTCTTTCAGCAACAACAAGCTCAAAGGTATGATAAACTGCCTTAAATCACAGCCAGAAATCAAGGTGAGTCCTGATAGATTTGATAGAAACCTATACCTCCTATGCTGTGAGAATGGCACGCTTGATCTCTTGAACATGGAGTTCAGGGAGCATAGGAGAGAAGACTACATCACTATGGCAGCAGATGTCACCTATGATCCTGCTGCAAAATCTGACCTATGGGACAATTTTATATCAACCATACTGCCGGATGCGGATGTAAGGCTATTTGTACAGAAGATCTGCGGGCTATCCCTAAATGCTGCAATAATCGAGCAGAGGTACTACTGCTGCTACGGCAAGAGGGATAACGGGAAGTCTAGATTCACTGAAGCCATAACAAGGGTATTGGGCGACTACGCTCAGGTTGCACCGTTTACCACATTTGAAAAGAAGAAGCTGCAGAGTGGCCAGGCAAGAAGCGACATTATTAGGATGAAGAACAAGCGTTTGGTTGTTATCCATGAGGTCCCGGAGGATGCTAACAGGGTCGATGACAACCTGATAAAAAGCATAACTGGAGGGGATGTGATCGCATCACGTGATCTATACCAGAAGGAAGAGGAGTACACTCCCACCTGTAAGCTTATCTTTGAGGGAAATCACAAGCTCAAGTACTCTGGCCATGAGCCTAACTTCATCAAAAGAACGGTATTTGTGCATTTTGACGTGACAATCCCTGAAGATAGACAGGACAAGGAGCTTCCATACAAGCTTTCAGACCCCAATGTAAAAAGCGCAATTCTAAACTGGATGTATGAAGGCTGGATTGAATACAAAAAGGACATTGAACTAAATAAGAAGCTCACAATACCCCCTAAAGTTAGGGCCATAACGACCGAGGCAAACCTAGAAAACGATCCGGTCGGATTTTTCCTTGAGAAGTGCTGCTACGTAGAGAAAGGTTCCAAAGTCAAGAGCTTTGAGCTCTACACTGTCTATGAAAACTTCTCACAGCTTGAGGGAATTACAACGTTCAAGATCCAGAAGTTCGGGCGCATAATGAAGGACAAGGGTTATGACAAGGAAAGGACCATGGAAGGCGTTTTGTACATGAACATAGGCATCAAGCGCGAGTGGATGTCAAATGAAGAGTATATTGAATTTAATCCACCGGAAGAAGCCATAATTGAAGACACCTAGAATCTATGTAGGATATGTAGGTTTTACCCCATTTTCTAGAAAATATAAAATTTTACGCCTCGTATAGGGGTTTTTATAAAAATGGCCAATATCCTACATAACCTACATAAATCAAATTGGCCCTAATTTTAAGGCCAATTGCAAACTTATCACTTAGATTCAAAAAGCCCTCTAAAAAATAGTATTATTTTTTGACCGATTACCTTGGATGCTGCCTGGATTATGAACTCCCCATTTTTTATAATATCATTATAGTCCACAGTTAAAAAAGTTGGATTGGAAGGAGATTCTCTAAAGGACCATAAAATTGAATTGCTGATGATTTTTGAATCCTTTTCAAGATTGTAGGGGCTCTTTCCAGTTTTCGTTACAAGTTCATCAAGTATGGCTTTTTCTAGATTATTAAACAGCTTGTCATTGTGGAAATTCTTTTCAGTTGCACGTGAAAAAAAATCAAAGGTGGTCTTCTGAATTGATCTGATTGTTCTGACATCCCTGCCAGTGGCGCTAAATCTCTCTAACCTCTTTTTCTCAAATTCCATTCTCACTTCTCTTGAGAAAAAATATTTGTAACTAGAAAATGGGAATTTCTGGAAATGTTTTTTTGCATTAATGTGGAATTTATCACTTGGATAGGAATATGCTATGGGAACGCCAGAGTCACAAAAGAAGTTCATAGCACCCCTACGATAGCATCATTCTCTCCAATTTTTTTAATTCCTCAGGTTTTAGATCTTTTGATAATTCTTCCGTATAAGAAAGCATTTCCTCATATGAAGGCCAGATATTTTCTTTTCTGAGGTCTGACTGAAGTTCTTGCAGCTCTTTTCTTATTATTGCCACTTCTGATTTTGATTTCTCTTTGAATCTTTTAATTTCCTCTTCTTTTTTAGGGCCTGTCAGCGTATTGGTGTACGGGGTCAAATATGTGTAAAGCCTATTCTGGATTTCTTTTAGCTTTCCCAGGTAGCCGATTGCTTTGGATCTATTTTTATTATTTCTTAGGCCTAGCATCATGCTTTCAAATATGTCTGTAAAATCACAAAAAGCCTGGAGTACTTCTTCATCTTTCACATGATGCAGTGAGGTGTAGTAGTCTGTTATAACATTCTCAATCTTGTTATTGATTGAAGGCTCATAACTGTCTTTTTTTATGGAATCTATTATTTGACTAATGAATTCCACTGTTTGCATATTGTTTTTATAAAGAGGCTTATACTCCTTCGGACATTTATTTTTGTATACCCAGTCGTAAAATTGTTCCCTTGGTTTCATGAATATGTTTTTGTAGTCGTTGATGATTTTGTCTATAGCTAAACGCTCCTCAGGTTTGGAATTAATATCTGCGCTAACATAATCGGATAAAGAGTTAACATGCTTGGTATTCAAAATCTCTACTGCCACGGGAGAATAAAATCCGTGCCTGTACCAGCCATATGTTAGATTTGAATAGTTCAATTTCTCAGCAATAAATACTATGAATTTCACAAGCCTTGTCTTTGTCAGGTATTTCCTTTCAGTGCCATCCCTAATATTGACCATCAGGGAATCAAGGGCAAATTTTATGAAATCCTCTTCTGAAAAAGTATTGAAATTTACTGGGCTTACCATCTTTATTTTGCCTCCAGGATATTAAATTCTATACAATTATATAGTTATCGAGGTCTTACAAGTATATATTTGTAATTAAAATACTTTATAAATTATATACCTCAAGCTTACACTTGTAAAATATCTTAAATTGAAACAATAGATCTTATGGAAGAATTTAAGGACGATACAGATAAGGCCAAAAATTGATTTGCGCTCAGGAAAATAAGAGTATTTTGTAGAAATTTCATTTTTATTTATATACTAAGCCGAGTGATTTCGAATTAAAATATGAAGCCGTTGGGGGGATTTGAACCCCCGTCGAACTAGATTACGAGTCTAGCGCATGGCCGAGCTTTGCTACAACGGCATGATTAATTGTATAAAATTAGGTCGTTTTAAAACATTTGCTCTAATTTTTTAGATTAAAGAGGGATAGATGTATTTTTTATTCTTTTTTTCTTTAATCTTATCCCAATCTGAGAGGATGTTTATCGACTCAAGCGTTGCTTTTGCTGCGTCTGCTTCTCCTTTGACCTCAAACTCCTGTGTCTTACGATTTCCAAATACGGCAAGTATTGCTCCCGCCCTAAGGCTAAAAAGA